>JAPPPH010000187.1 GCA_028817635.1 Verrucomicrobiales bacterium
ACTGAAATCTTAGCGTCCACCGCAGCGATCTTTTGTGAACCGTCCGGATTTTCCACGACGCACAACGGGTTGATCTCGACCATCGAGGCATCGCATTCCCACCAGGTTTTGTAGACACCCAGAATGAGCTTGGCTCCGGAGTGGATCAGTTTACCGGTCAGCCCAAGCGCCTTGGCCAAGTTCCGCGCCTGATAAGGCTGGAGGCCAAGCAGGGGATCGACCTGAAGTTTCACGATGGCTTCCGGGTTGGTCTCGGCGACCTCCTCAATGTCCACACCGCCCTCACTTGAGACCATGATTAGCGGCTGGGACGTATCGCGGTCGAGCAGGACCGCAAGGTAAAACTCGGAGACAATCTTTTCTGCACTGGCCACCAATAGAGTATTCACTTGGCGCCCGGCTTCGCCGGTCTGTTTGGTGACGATTGTGTTGCCGAGCATTGCCATGGCCTTTTGATGGACATCATCGGCAGTCTTGCAGAGATGGACTCCGCCCTTGAAACCGTCCTTGAACACGCCCTTGCCGCGTCCACCGGAGTGGATTTGGATTTTCATGACCACCATTTCGTGGCCTTCGGTAAACAGTTTTTCCGCGATGGATCGGGCTTCATCGGCGGTGGTGCAGGGCTGACCGCCGGGCACCTCGACCCCGTACTGAGCCAGTAATTGCTTGGCTTGATATTCGTGAAGATTCATTTCTCCCAAACGCCGGATTGGCGGGAAGTGATGTAAAGCGAACTCGATGCCGAAGCAAGCCGGGATGATAGATTAAATAAATTTAGAAAAAAATATTTGACTAATGACGATTTAGTGTTATTTTTTTTCTTTCCGGGGTTGACACTGTGTTTTGAGAGTGTAAAAAGGCCGCCGCAACCGGTTCCACGTAGAACTACGTAGGTAGTGTTTTTAAATTAACCCGAGATAGAAACTACGAGCAATGAGCAAAAAAGAACTAGCAAATGAGGAATGGGATTTCTCTCCAATGGAGAAAGCCCCCCGCACAATGATCCAACGGGCCCTTCTCTGGGAAATGGATCGCGAACTGGGAAGTGGCCGTGAGCCTTACATGAAGTCGGCGGAGTACCGCCGTGGAGCAAGCAACGGTTTCAAGGGCAGTGCTTCCGGTGTGGTCGAGGCCGGTAAGGCCAACGAAAAGACTCTGCCGTTTGAGGACAGCTTCAACTTCCGAATCGATTGGTCGCAGCCGCGCGAGGAGTTGGAAGAGCAATTCAGCGAATGGTTGGAGAGCAAGGAACGCTCCGGCAAGATGATGGAGAAGCCTGCCCTCGGCAAACCGCGTGAGGCGCTGACGATGCTCCGCAAGATGTCGATCGTTCGCCTCAAGGCCAACGGCTACTCGCTGCGTACTGCCGGGCAGATCTTCCCGGAAAAGAAGCGCTTCGTTGAGAGCCTCCAGAAGATCAACTGGACCACGGCGTCTCGCGAAGTGGAGAAGGCACTCAATCGTCGACGCAACAACCTCAAGACGATCGAGCGTTCATTCAGCGGCAAGAGCTGGAAGAACGGTCTCTACGAGAACGCCTAATCGGGTTCGTCAGTTAAACTGTTTAATGTCCGCCGGTGGAATTTCCCCGGCGGGCATTTTTCTTGCCGCCATCACCCATCCGAGACAGAGGCGGCGAACCGGCTTAAACAAGTTGCCCAAGCTACAGGCCTGATTGACGGCCAAGCTCAGCAGGGTCGCGTAAACTTTTTGCGGCAGCGCCTGGCCGATGTTGGCCAATTGGGTGTCGAGGAACATCTGGCCAAGCGTGGTCAGGTTGTTGCCCCGGCGCACTTCGTCGAGAATTTCAAAGTCCGCCTCTTCCAAGAGATGTCGCAGTCCGTGGAGGGTGTAACGATAGAAGTCGTACGGCTCCTCGTGTAGCGGCCAAGTCATCGGAGCGGAGAGAATCAGGATTCCGTCCGGCTTGAGCACGCGGGACATTTCATAAACTACCACGTCCGGTTTTCGCACATGCTCGAGCATTTGTGTGCTGATGACCGTATCGAACGTGCCTTCGGGAAACGGCAGCACCATGCTGTCGGAGAAAAAGTCGGCCCGCGTCGAGTGGCCGTACGAACCCTCCATCGTGACCGGATAGTCGGTGCCATAGTACTTTGAACCTGAGTTGTTGAGCAACGACTCGTACGGCTTCATGCCGCAACCGACATCAAGGATCAGGCCGGCTTTCACCCGGTGACGAAGCTCCCGCAACGCGAGCACAATACTGACCCGCTCGAGGTAATGCGGTCGGCGTTTGGAGGGATGCAAAAACTCACGCTCCACTGCCGCCTTGATGCTGTCGCTGGGGTCACTCATTTTGACGGTAACAACCGCTTGGCCAAAGGCGGGTCATTAGACCAAAGGGCAGTTGATCGGAAAAGTAAAACGGCCGCTTGGCCAAGTGCTCCCGCGAGACACGCGGCTCGTTGGCAATGTGCTCAACAAATTCATCGAAGATGCGGAAGTACTCGGCTTCGCTGTGTTGGGTGGTCAATTCGCGCGCTGCCTGACGCGCTTGGCCAAGCGCAGACTCCGGCTTGGCCAAGTGCGACTTCAGTTGCTCTGCCGCTTGGCCATAGTCAAAGGCATTCCAGACAAAATCGGCTCCGAGTTTCCCGGCGTACTCATCGCCCCCACAGCCGATGGCCGGGCAGAGCGGCAGCACCCCGGCACTGAACGCTTCGAGCATCGAGATGGGCAGTCCCTCGTAATCGCTGACACTCGTAATAAAATCCCAGCCGCTGAGAACAGAGTAATAGTCGTCCCCGGTTTGGCGGCCGCGGAATACCGAGCGTTCGCTTGGTAATTGCTGCCGCAGCCAAGCCTCACGCGGGCCGTCCCCCAGCAGCTCGAAGCGGTAGTCGATCTGCGCCTCGTCAAACGCCTTCAGCAGTGCTGGAAGTCGTTCCACCCGTTTTTGTTCCTCCTGCATGCGACCGACCCATCCGATGACCACCGGTCGGCTGGCTAGAGGCTCCCGCGTGGGCATCTCAGGCAAACCATCGACCGGATAAGGAATGATCTTAATGCGATTGGCTTCGGCTAGTTCAGGAAGGCACTCCGTCACTAAATCGACCAACGCGTTACTCACACAGAGCATGCCATCCAGTAACCCCCGTTGGGAGCGGAGGAACGGCTGCAGGTCGGTCCAGTCGGAATGCAGTAGGCCGACTCGGCGTTGGGTGGGCATCAGGTCGGCCAAGAACTGCAATCCCCACATATTGTGGCAAATCGCCACGGATTCTTGGAATAAATCAGATCGTTGGCGGAATTGGGTTCGAATTCTACGGATAGAGTCCCATCCGCCGATCCCGAGGCCCGAAATATTGGTTTCAGCGAAGTTGTCAGGCTCGAAACTGAACAAAAAACGGGAATCATGGCCTCGCGCCCCGTCGTTATGGTGATGGCGCTTGAGAATAGATTGGACGCCACCCAAATTGCGGAAATATGTGAAAAAATGAGTGAGACGCATCTCAGGGCCGGGCACATGGTCAGGGAGTGGAACTGGGGAGTCAAACGAAACCACGGAACCATGGATGTGGCCGACGGGAGAATGTTCAAAAATGTACTGACAATGTATTGACAATGTATAGCAGAGGGGTAGGTTGGGGCCGGCGGATATGGAATTTGACTGGGCAGATTTGCCGTTTGAGTGGGAAGGATTGACCTCGAAAGATGTGGAGGAGTCGTTCGAGGATCCGTTTTCCTGCAAGTTTTTGCCTGATTCGCCCCGTTTTTCTGAGCAATCGCGGTATTTCAACCTCGGGATGTCGGCATCCGGGTACGGGATATTCAGCGTGTATCGGACGAATGGAAAGCAGATCCGAGTGGTCATGGCCAGAGGGTTCACGGAGGATGAAACCTTCTTTTATCAGAGGAAAATGAATCAGTTGATCGGTTGAGGGCCATGAGACGAAACAACAGACTTTACCGGAATGAACCAGATAACCGATTGGGAACATGTACCGCAGTTCGAGGACGAAGTGGCGGAGGCCGCCTATTGGGCTGGCACCAGCATCGCGCCGCGGATGATGGAGTTGGCGCTGGTCCGGAGTGGGGAGAGTACCGAGTCGGTCACCATCTCGCTGCGAATGGATCCGAGAATGCTCTCAAAGATCAAACGATTGGCGCGGGTGCGCTACCTTGGTTATCAAAGCATGATTAAACAGTGGTTAAGCGAACGGTTGGAACAGGAAACAAGAGACCAATGAAACGACGGACAGGAAAAGACGGATTTACGCTGATCGAGTTACTGGTGGTCATTGCGATCATCGCGATTCTCGCGTCGCTGGTGGTGGGGTTGAGCGGGATGGCCGGCCGCAAGTCGACCGAGTCCCGCGTGAAGGCGGAGTTGGAAGCGATCAAGACAGCCATCGGGGCGTACAAGGAGAAGTTTGGGCACTATCCGCCCGACAACCCGGACACCCCAATTCTCAATGGACTCTATTACGAGTTGACCGGGGTGCTTTACAGTTCGACGCGTGGGACGTTCAAGGATCCCATGTCGGGCAACGTGATGGATCCGAAGTTGATCAAGGAACATTTTGGCGTGGATGGCTTCGTCAACGGCAGCAAGACCGAGGGCGAGCTAAAAAAGTTTTATGAGCCTCGCCCGGAGAACGTCCGTCACATCAGTGAGGAACACGACGAGGATGACGAGGGACATGGCCACAAATCCCATCATTCGGATGAGGTGCACGTGCTCTGCGTTCCCTCCCCGTGGCCAATCAGCCGTGACGACCAGCCGGTGCGGCATCACGGCAAGGTGGCGAAGGGGATCAATCCCTGGCGCTACGTCTCCAGTGGGCCGGTGAACAACGTGCAGCAGTACGACCTTTGGGCGGAGTACGTGGTGGGGGATGAAGTCTGGGTGATCAGCAACTGGAAAAGCGAGCCGTTTCCGAAAGCCCAACTCTCGCGTTACTACAAAAAGAAATTGCGTTGAGGAATTTTTTTATGAAATCAAACATGATGCAAACCGGCCGGCAGGCCAAGCGCGGTTTTACTTTGGTTGAGCTTTTGGTGGTGATCGCGATCATCGCCATTTTGGCTGCGATGTTGCTGCCGACTTTGAGCAAAGCGAAGGACAGCGCCAAAAAGGCTCAGGCCAAGACGGAGATGCAAAACATTGCTGCGGCGGTGAGGCAGTACAACGCGGAGTACAATCGTTATCCGATGCCCACCAAGATTGCGGACAGCCTGACCTTGGCTTCGCCGGATTACACTTACGGCACCATGCACATGACCGGCAGCCGGGCCAGTCTTTTGAAAAATAAGGCAGGCGAAAACCTGCCGAAGATCGCGTCGCCCGGCCGGATTCAGGTCAGCAACGCGGAACTGGTGTCGATCCTGCAGGGGACGGAAGTGTTCCGGAACGGTCGACCGACCTCGAACCGCAACCACAAATTGAACCCTCGCAAGGTGAAATTCCTGAACGCCCGTGAAGCCACTTCGGTGTCGGAGCCGGGCGTGGGAACGGATGGTGTTTACCGTGACCCCTGGGGCAATCCGTACATCGTGACGGTGGACGGAAACCACGATGGCAAAGCGATTGACGCATTCTACGGACGAGGCTCGGTTTCTGCCGCCGGCAAGGGTGCTGGGTTGAATGGATTGACCAAGGCCAAGGGCGGGTATCTGGCCAATGTACCGGTAATGGTCTGGTCGCTTGGCCCGGATGGCTTGGCCAACGGCGACGAAAAGGGCAACACCGGCGTTAACGACGACAACGTGTTGAGTTGGCAGTAGTGCTAGGCCGCTTGGCCGATGCGATGAACGACACGAATCAAAACACAACGGAACGGACGAAACTTGGCCAAGCGCGGCGTTCCGGTGTGAGCGCGTTCACGCTTCTCGAGTTGCTGGTCGTCATCGCTATCATGGCGATCATCGTGAGCACTTCGTTGCCGGCCCTGAAAGGGCTGGGGCGTACCGGAAAAAACACCGGGGCAGCTCGGCAGGTGCTGGAGGATTTGCGCTACGCCCGGCAGGTCGCCCTGCGCAACCGTTCGGACGTGTACATGGTTTTCACTCCGTCCAACATTTGGAGCATCATCCGGAATGTCGACCGAGAGAAGTTGCCGCCGCGCAAAAAGGATCCGCGATTGTTGTCACTGACCAACATGATCGAGAAGCAGTACAGCGGTTATGCCATCGTCTCGATGCGCACGGTGGGGGATCAGCCCGGGCAAAAATTCCCCAATTACCTGACGGAGTGGAAGAAGCTGCCGTCGGGGATGATGATCGCCCCTCACAAAATCACGCAGGCAGGTCAGGCGGGAGGGTTTGGGATTCAGTCGGTGCCGTTCCCGATCTCGGACAGCAGTCCGGCGGTGTTGCCGGTGGTGGGTTTCAACTCACGCGGCCAGTTAAAGTCCGGCCGTGACGAGGTGATCCCGCTGGTATCCGGCAACGTGATGCATGAGATGGATCGTTTTGGGAATTATCGACCCTCGCGGCCCGATGTTCAGGTCACCGGCGGGTTTTCGGACGTGGTTGAAAACGGGCAATACAAACCGGCTTACCATCATCAGATACGAATCAACTCCATGACGGGTCGGGCGCAGCTTGAGGAATGGTCAGGGGATGAGGATGTGAAATGAACCTGAAGACTCCCAGAGACCTTCGGCAGCGAAGGGGCGGTTTCACGATGATCGAGCTGGTCATTTGTCTCGGGATCATTGCGTTTGCGTTGGTCGCCATCATCGGTGTGCTGCCGGTGGGCATCAACGTCCAGAAGGACAACCGCGAGGAAACGATCATCGTTCAGGACGGGTTGTACTGGATGGAGGCGATTCGCAGCGGGGCAACCGGGCTGGACAACCTGACCAACCACGTGGATTACATTCGCATTGACGAGACTTCGAACCGGGCCGGTTATCGTTGGGAAACGGAAGCTCCCGGCGCAGGGGATAGTCACCTGTTTCTTGCAGGGGGAGCGGAAATTGTCGGCTTGCTCAGCATGCCGGTGCAGGCGGATCTGGTGGGGCCATTGACGGTGAAAAACTGGCCGCAGGTCGATACTCAGTCAGGGGAGTACAATTACATCCGCGCCAAGGTGCGGGCGATCACCGGCAGTGCGGTGGATCAGGCGGAGTTCGCTCGCGACATGGCGTTTTCCTATCGGCTGACTTCGGAGGTGCGTCCGGTGCGGACGGTGGAGGATTGGGCTGGGTACGATGGGACTGTTGTAGGGAATGTGAACACGTTTCGTAAGCTGAATTTTTTCGAGGTTAAACTGACGCTGGAATGGCCGGTGTTCGAGTTCGCCGGCAAGGAACGGGTGGGGCCGAACAAGCGTGTGTTTCGTTCGATGGTTTCCGGTCGGTTGGTGAATCGTCAGGTCAATCGCTTGGTGGTCGACCGTCATACCGGGCAGTTTCCCGAGCACCCCAACTCGCCGTTTTTCTTTTTCGAACCACTGAAGTTCAGCACACCAAAGTATGCGACGCAGTAGATGACATTCGCTTCCACCAACCGGTCATTGCGGGCCAGATTCAAGCGTGCTTTCACGCTGCTTGAAATGCTCGTGACGGTGTCGGTGATGACGATGATCATTTACGTGTTATACGCGTTGTTTGACACGACTCAGAGCGCCCTGCGCAAAAATGCCGCGCAGGTGGATGTGAACGAGGGCGGACGCGCGGCGATGGAGATGATCGTCCGCGAACTGTCGCAAATGGAAGTGAGCGGTTTTCCGCCGATGATGGACGCGCACTCTGGCCGGGTGTGGTCCGGCAGCAAAAGTTTTCACTCCCGGCCCACTCCCGGCACATCGCCTCTGCTGTTGGCTTACCAGTCCGATGCATTGACTGCAGAGGCAACCGGTTCCGATTTGGCGCAGGGGTTTCGCACGAATGTATTAAATGATTTTACGTTTACCAGTCGGGGTGAGCTTGGTTTCGACATCACAAGCTTTCGTGTGGTGAACGTGGATAACGGGATCGGCGTATTAAGCCGGTTTGACACTGCAGGATCGTTGCACTCGGCCGATCCGCGTGCCTCGATGGTCAACAAGTCGCTGGCATTCAACCTGCACTTTGATGCCGCCGTTGCCCAGCCGTCGGATACCGGGTTATTCCAACCGATCACCGACGGGGTGGTTCATTTCCGCATTACGGCGTTCGACCAGTACGGCCGTGAACTGATGGCGACTGCCGCCTGGCCGGACCCGCTTGGCCTGAATCTGGAGCGGCTCAGCTCAAAGGGCCAAGCGCTGTTCCTTCCGTTTCCCGACCGACCGGTGGATGGCACGTTGGTGCAGGAGGAAGACGGTCAAAACCACGCTTGGTTTTACGGGGCTTTGCCGACTTATTTCGACGTGGAGATTTCGGTCATAGAGCCGGACGTACTGGCGCAGGTGCGGTCATAGAGCCGGACGTACTGGCGCAGGTCAGGCAGTTGCCGCCGCAGTTTCAGGCGAATTTTCTGGGGCAAAAAATCGACAAGGTCACGCTGTTTCGCCAGCGTGTGCCGATCAGGCAAACACGGTGAAATTTTTTAGGGCACAACGCGGCGCGGCGCTGGTCATCACCCTCATCATGCTGGGGATGGTGACCGCGATGGCGGTGGTGTTTCTCTCGATCAGCCGTCGCGAGCGTGCTTCGGTTGCCGTGATCACCGATCAGGCGGGGGCTCAGTTGATGGCCGAGACGGCGACTGCCCAGGCGCTGTCCAAGGTGGTTAGTCGCATGGTGACGGCACAAAACCCCTTGGCCTATGAATTTTCTGTCTCCACAAACTATATCAATCGAGCCGGATATGCGCCCGGCAACCTGTCGGCCACGAACGTGGGGTATGTGTACCCGAACGGTTTGCCGCTATCGCAAAACGATTTGTTGATGAACTTGGCCAAGCTGCAACACCTGCCTCGACCCCCGGTGTTTGTGGACACCAATGCGCTTGGTTGGCGACCGAAGAATTTCACCAAGATTGATGACTTCCGGTTTTTTCTCGACGTCAATCGCAACCGGGCCTACGAGCCGACCGGCCGTCAGGTGGTCACCAATTTTCAGGGGAGACCGGTCGTGGGGCCGGATGGTCTTTTTAAGACGGATTATTTTGTCGGTGACCCGGAGTGGATTGGGCAACTCGACAACCCGGCTGCGACTCACAGCCCGACCAACCGCTTCATTGGCCGCTACGCCTACATGGTTTTGCCGACCGGCCGTTTCGACCAACCGCTTCATTGGCCGCTACGCCTACATGGTTTTGCCGACCGGCCGTTCGCTGGACATCAACTACATTCACAACCAAGCGCGCGAGCCGATGAAGCGTAATCTGGACAGGCCAAGCGGCCGGGGTAACCAGTATCTTTACATGCGCAATCAGGGCGTGGGTTCGTGGGAGTTAAATCTCGCCGCGTTCCTTGCCCAGTTGAACCCGCTCCAGTGGTGGTATTACTATGACTGGATTGGTCGCCCGGTGAATGCGAACGGGCTGGAGTTGCCGCGTGCGGATCGACTGTCGTTTTCCGATTCCCGGGATATCCTGTTGCACCGTTACAATGGGTCGCGGCGTGACTGGGTGCCGGGCGACAACGTGCCACAGGGCTTGGCCGGCATGGTGCCTTCGCTTGGCCTGCCGTTCAATGCGTCGCCCCGGTTTGGGTTCAACATGGTGGACGACTACTCGGATGGGCCGCTGGTGTTGAACGACACGCCGATGCTCGATAGTGAGGATGGACTACGAACCGACCCGGTAACTGCCCCTTGGCCAGGCGCGGATAACCCACGCCGCTTCACTGACGTTCAGCAGTTGCTGACATTTCAGCAGTACATTGAGCCGCCGATGCGGGCGACCAACTTTGTCAGCCGTCTCCGACAGTCGATGGAAGTGCGCCCAAGGAATTTCCGCGCACGGAAGAGGCTGGATTCCTACGACCGCTACACCTTTTACCGGTTGCTGGGCCAGTTGGGTGTCGATTCCGCGCCGGCGTTGCGTGGCAAGATCAACATCAACCACGCCAACGACTGGCACACCGGCTACAACACCCAGACCAACTGGACGGCGAATGAGTTCATCAACCGTGCGGCGCATGCGATGCTGAGGGCGAGTGTGAAGTCGCAATTCCTGACCAACTCGACCACACAGGAGGCGTACAACGTATACACGATCGGTGAAACGCTGGTGAACCCGGACATCGGCATTGCCGGGTTGCGGCACCCGACGTTTCCCGTGCCGCAGAACCACCTGTTTTTCAGTCCCACCAACGCGGTCTCGACCGGTATCCAGATTTATCCGACGAACGCCTACTCGGCGAATGTGCATCGATTAATGCAGTTGGCGGCGAATATTTATGACGCGACCTCCAACCGGATTGATCAAGCGGCAGCAAGCAGGGTGGGGCCGTTCATGCCGACTGTGATGCGTCCGGTTTTCCGCAAGTTCCGGAACCCGACCAACGGTCCTCCCGGCGTGTTTATTTCGCATTACGCCGAGGTGACCAACGACTGGCGCAACTGGGCGAGGCCGCAGCGTTTTTACGATCTGACCAACGTGGTGTGGTCAACGCGTTTTCCGTTCTACGACGGCACACCCGCCACGGATCTCGAAATCAGTATTCACGGCATGCCTTGGGTTGTGGGAGCCAAGAAGGGTTTGCCCAACTTCAACGAGTACTCGGTGGAGTCGTTGGTGCAGGTCTCACGACGGCTCGAGGTAAACAAACAGCACATCAACAACATTCATCCGTCGATGAGTGCCAATTGGCGTACGAACCAAATGTACACGCTGGGCATCACGAATGTGTTCGGCATGGAGGCATGGAATTCGTACTCCAACGCGTATCCCCGCCGCTTGGCCATGGATGTAAGGCAATCGTATCAGATCGGCCTGTGGGATCACGGCATCACCAACAGGGCCGGGCAGGTGTTGCCCGTTTTGATCACCAACCTCGTATCGCGGCCGTACCGGAATTTTACCACGCTGAAAAGCAACTGGATGGGCGGCGAATTCAAGGTGCCGCTGCGGGCTGCCATCACCACGGTCACCAACTCCATCTACAGTACTGCCCGGAAGCGTTTTTATCCTGCAAACCGGGCGTTCACGAACGTGTTCGAATCCGGCTTTGCCGTGCCGGACTGGAAACTGCACATCACGAACCGTGTTCAATACTTTCTGCTCGATCTCGACCTCAACCGCGTGGTCGATATTGTGAACCTTGACGATATGGTGACGTCGATGGACATCACCACGCAGTTGAGTGGTCAACGACCCGGCTCGGCCGGTCTGTTTGCCGGTGGCGGTTTTGATGAAGGCACGTTTTGGAAAACCAACCGGGTGAATCCGTCGCAGGGTATCGCCAGTCCAACGCTGGGCATTGTCGACCAGATTCAGGTTTCACGCGGGCAGCGGACTGTGAGTCAGGGTTTTTGGCGAAGCTACAACAGCGACCCCTACGCCGGCCGGAACAAGGACAAGGCCATTCAGGATTTCGAGGCCTTTTTGCAGGGGCAAAATCGTCCGCGTCGTCCGTCCGATTTGATCCGCAAACAGGCGCCGTACACGCCGGCCCGGAAGTTTTACAAACGTACCTCGTGGCAGGCCAACGATCCGCTCGTGCATTATACGATCAACGACCTGACCGATCCGCTGGTGACCGATGCCAACAGCACGAACAACGTGCTCCAAATCCGGCCGCCAAGCGTCTCTTCAGCGGAGGTCATTGCGAAGAACTCCAACCTTGGCCGTGTGAATGAGCGGTACCAACCGTGGGGCGGCGGCGGTCAACTTGCCGGTATCAACGCCTTTAATTATTACGTCAAGGATCCGCTCGTTGTGAGCAGTGATGCGTGGAAATTTCCGGCGAACAAATTCCCGGGCATCGGCTGGCTGGGTCGCGTTCACCGCGGTACCCCGTGGCAGACGATGTATCTCAAATCCGGCGCGGCTTCGTTGACCAACTGGTGGTCCTGGGCTGGCAGCGTTGGGACTCACCCGACCAACGACTGGCGCCTGCTTCAACTGTTCACGGCGGCCCCGAACGAGAACGCAGCGCGTGGTTTGCTTTCCGTCAATCAAACCAACGCAGCCGCTTGGGCGGCGGTCTTCGCTGGGATTCCGGTTTTGTCCAATTCCCTGCCGGACAGCCCGACACTCGGTGCGTACGTCGCATACAACGGCACAGAGGAGACGCCGCACATTATCCAGCCATCGATCCCGCCTGACTTCCCGCAGCATCCGCAATTGGACTGGATCCTGCACGGCACACACGGGTTACCGACGTTCTGGGTGAATGGCCAGTCGAATGTGATTAACGGCCTCTACCAGCAGCGGGCAGCCATGGGCGGGTTCAAAAATCTCGGCGACATTCTTTCAACGCCGACGCTTACCGAGTTTTCGCCGTACCTCAACCTTGGCCGTGAGCAATTGGCGGTCAGCGGCGTGCCAACGGAGCAGCAAAAATATGCCATTCACGAAAACCTGATGGAGTGGCTGCCGCAGCAGATTTTATCCCTCGTCAAGGAGGACGAGCCCAGGGTGACGGTGTATGGTTTTGGGCAGACGCTCAAGCCGGCCGAGCGATCGATCGTGACCCGCCCGGGCCAGTTTTACGGAATGTGCACCAACTACACCATCACCGGCGAGGTCTTCACCAAGACCACCTACCGGATGGAGGAACAGTGGGAGGGAACAAACAAGGTCTACCGCGCCGTGGTGGAGGATTACCAGGTGTTGGACGAGCTGTAGCACACAATGAAAAACAGGCAGACACTCTCCGCGGTTTTGTTGACGATGCTCATCGTCGGCTTGGCGTACTTGAGCTTCCGGCAGGGGCCGGAGGAGGCGTCCATCGTGCCGCCGGCCAAGTCGCTTGGCCAAGCGCAGGCGGGGGAGGCTGAATCGCTGGCCCGCTTGGCCAAGCCGGTAGCTCTCCCGGCCACGACGCCGGAAACTGCCAACGCTAAAGCGGTGGAGGAGCAATATCCGCATCGGCTCCGTAACACAAAAGAGCCCATCGGCGAACTGGTGCGCAACGAGAAAGCGGTGCTGCTTCGCAACGCATTGATTGACACATCGCTTGGCACCGAGTTGGAAATTCCGGAGTCACTCCGAAGTGAGGCCGATCCAAAGACTTACATTGCACAGGCTCGTGGGCCAGTCACGGCGGCTTTCCGCCGGCACATTACCTCGGCTGGCGGACGGATCATTTCCTACATCCCGAACAACGCCTACCTCGTCCGCTTGGACTCCGGCGGGGCCGACCGCTTGGCCAAGTGGTCCGGCACGCAGTCAGTGCTGCCGTTCGAACCGTACTACAAGCTGGAGATGAAATTGCTGGAGATGGCCGTCGCCGGGCAAGCGCTGCCGGACGATGCGCTGCTCAACGTGGTACTGTTCCCGGGCAGCGAACCGACCGCAGCCAAGCGCTTGGCCAAGCTGGGTGTTGAGGTGCTTACGCAGGATCGCACGCCGTTCGGGGCCAAGCTGGTGGCACGCGTGCCAAGTGATCAATTGACGGCGCTCGCCCGGCTCACCGAGGTTCAGGGCCTGGAGCGGTATCGACCACGCCGCTTGGCCAACGACCTCACCCGGCCGCGCCTGGGCGTGGAAGTTTTCAAGGCGCAGACCGCTGCCGACGGCACGGTGACGAATGTGTTGCGCGAGGATTACCTCGGGCTGAACGGCCTGGGGATTCACGTCAACGTCAACGACTCCGGTGTGGACGACAAGCACCCGGCATTTGGCAAGAGGGTGAAGGGGCCGGGTGCCGGCTCGGACCCGGAGGGGCACGGGACGTTTGTGGGCGGTGTCATCGCCGGGGACGGCGCGGGATCAGACTCCATCACCGTCAATCCGCCGCCGGGTTCGTTCAAGGATCCTGACTTCAAGGGGATGGCACCCAAGGCGCGGCTGCATGTGCTCAAGGCCAACGACGACAAGGTAAACAACCCGGTGTCGGATGACTGGCTGCAGACGGAGGCAGCCACCGCGAACTACGATCGCAAGACCAGCGTCAACGTGTTGATCTCCAATAACAGTTGGGAGTACGAGGATCAAAACGACTACACTTGGGCGGCCGCCAGTTACGATGCCGCCACGCGCGATGCGTTGCCGGAGCGCGCCGGCGATCAGCAGGTGATTTACGTGTTCCCGGCCGGCAACTCCGGCGCCGGAACCGACAACGGACTCAACGCCAGCCCCGGGACGATCTCCGCGCCGGGTACGGCCAAGAATGTCATCACCGTGGGCGCCATCGAGAGTGGCCGCAACATCGAGGGTGAGGCGATTACCAGCGTGACGAACACCGTCACGGAGATCGATGACGAGGGTAATGAGGTTGAAAAGGAAGTGGTCACCACCACGACTAACACGCCCTTCGCTGGCATGACCGATTCGGATAACCAAGTTGCCGCCTTCTCGAGCCGGGGCAACGTGGGCATCGGGATTGAGGGTGCCTATGGACGGTTCAAACCGGATCTGGTCGCGCCCGGTACGTTTTTGATTTCTACCCGGTCCGGTGACTGGAAAAATGACATCACCTCCACCAACGCACAGGCCGATGCTGATGCGGTGGAAAAATTGAACGACGATCTTGGCGACCAGTATCGTTACGAGTCCGGCACCAGCGTGGCGGCCCCGGCGATCAGCGGCATGCTGGCGTTGATGCAGGAATTTTATACCAAGCGACTGAAGCGCACCAACAGTCCGGCGATGATGAAGGCGCTTTTGATCAACAGCGCTTCATCGGTCGACCGGCGCTACAATCACGATGTAAACAGCACGGTGAATCATCAGGGCTGGGGCCTGCCGAATCTGCAGCGTGCCGCGCCCGCTCTGGCCGATGCCAATCGTACTCTCGAAAATATTTGGCCGCTGCGGATGATCGACCAAAGCATGACCAACGCTCTGGCCACCGGGCAGAGCCGGTCTTGGGAAATCACACTCGGGGACGACGCGATGCATTACCCGTTGCGCTTTACCCTGGCTTGGACTGACCCGGCCGGTAACCCGAATGCCGCGGTCAAACTCGTCAACGACCTCGACCTGATCGTGACGCCAATTTCGGACTCATCGCTTGGCCAAGCGCCGTCATCCGGTCCCGGTCAACCGGGTGGGAACGAACCGGCCGAGGACGACGAAA
Organism: Verrucomicrobiales bacterium; assembly: GCA_028817635.1. Lineage (GTDB taxonomy): Bacteria > Verrucomicrobiota > Verrucomicrobiia > Limisphaerales > UBA1096 > UBA1096. The sequence goes on from JAPPPH010000187.1 coordinate 15,092, forward strand.
CGGAGGAGGTCTATTACGGCAACAACATCGGGCCAAGCGTGTACAACTCGATGGGAGCCACCAACGATGTGATCAACAACGTCGAGAATGTTTTCCTCGAGCAGCCAAGCGCGCAGAAGTATCGGGTCACCGTTTATGCCCGGCGGGTGAACGTCGATGCGTTGTCCGGTTTTTACGACGCCGAGTCGCCCAAGGATCACGTCGATGTGGTGCAGGACTTCGCACTGGTGATGTCCAGTGGTAACCCGGATGTTTCCAACGCGTTCAAGATCAAGACGGACAAGCCGGAGGTGATTGAGCTGCCGCCGATAACCACGCTCACCAACGGCATGCCGATGCTTGGCCAACATGTGGGAGCGAACTCGGCCTTGGCCAAGACGGCTGACACGAATCTTTCGGTTTACGCAAATCGCCGCGGGATCACCAATCAGTGGCATTTTTTCACGTTCACAAACGCGCCGCCGGAGAAGAATGACGACGAGATCGACACGACCAATCCGGGCGACGACACCGGTACCGATGGGAAAACCGATGACGAGGCGTCGGACGAGCCGGACTTTGGTCAGTACGTGGCGTTCATCACGTTCATGCCGCCAAACCTCTCCGATCCTCGCCAGCGTGAAGCCGACATTGACCTGTATGTATCCCGCGACCCAAACCTGACGAATCTCGAGCCTGCAGTACTCGATGCAGCATTCAGGTCAACCGACCGGGGCGGTTCAGAGTACATCACGTTTGATGATGCCAAGGTTGGAAAGGATGAGGTGTTTTACATTGGTGTGAAGTCCGAGGATCAGATGGCAGCCGAGTTTGGCTTGGTCGGGCTGTCGAGCAGCAGTCCATTTGGCGGATTCAACAACGGTGGGAACCTGAACATGATGCCGTTGCCGGGGATTATTCCGGACGGTTCGGCGGCCGACCCGGGTGGCGTTTCCATCTTTGGAATCTACGTGGGGCAACCTTACGATTATGTCCGAAAGGTCACGGCGGTCAGCACGATTTATCATCAGGAAATTGGTGATCTCTGGGGGCAGTTGAGTCACAACCAAAACGCGGTGGTGTTGAATAACCACACGTTGGCCTACCCACTGCCGAATCAGCCGTACCCGACGAATTTCGTGTTTCAATACGACGACGATCCGGATGTGGTGTCCGATGAAACGAGCGGTATCGTTCGGACAGACGGCCCCGGTAGCCTGAACGATTTCAAGTGGGAACCGGCGATGGGTGTCTGGCAGTTGGACATGGTCGACAGCGCGATGTCGTTCACCGGTGTGGTGCACAATTTGTCGCTCACGGTGGATGCCGTCAAAAACCTGAGCCTGATCGGCAGCAGGGGAATCGACGTCCATCTCGAGCCGGGCGAGAGCGAGGATTTTCTGATCGATGTGCCGTTCAATGCCACAAACATGATCATCCAGTTGAAGGATATGACCGGCCCGGTCGATGTGTACGTACGCAAGGACGAGGAGCCGGATCTGGACAGTGATCCCAAGGAATACGACAAATCGACAGTCGATGCTGATCCGGCCGCGGGCGAGTGGGACGGCAGTCCACCAAGGGGAGAGATTCACTATGGCCTCGGCGATTCACCGCCGCTGAGCGAGGGACGTTGGTTTGTAACCACGGATAATCCTGATGATTTGAATGATGTGGATTTTCATATTCGCGTGATTTTCGAGTACGACATTTCGCTGGAGAATTCGATCAAACTGGTCAGCGAGGAACCGGAACCGATCGGGGACGCGGATTGATCACCCCCGCATCGCGGATCTGGACATGACGTTGGTCAGTCCGCAGGGCACGCGACTATTGCTCTCGGAAAACCGCGGCCACACCAACATCGCCTACGGCATCACCCAGACGGATGTGCTTGAGGGTGATCCCATCATGGAGGATGGATTCGAATCTGCGGAGAACGACTTCATCGATGACTCTGCGATGCTCAACTCCGGTTGGGAACTCGATGCCGGTGAGGTTTATGCATACAAGTCCGGTGAAGTATCCGGCTGGACGGCGCATTCCGGGGATCAATTCCTCGAGTTGAACGGGTTTGAGCCCGGCACGATTTCGACAAACGTCACCACGGTGGTGGATCAGTTATATCGGCTCACGTTCGCCTATGCGAAAAATACCGATTCCGACGAACCGTTGGAGATGAAGGTCAAGGTGGGCACGGTCACAAACCTGACTGTCACGGCCTCCACCGAAGGAGAGGATGACGCGCTGGATTGGAAAATTAAACAGGTTGAATTCACCGCAACCGAGACCGATACGAAGATCGAGTTTAAATCGCTTGAAGACGACGAAAACGCGGTGTTACTCGATACCGTGCGAGTCGAGGAAGTGGCCCCGGCCAACTTGTATGCGATCTTTTCCGAACTGGAGAATCTTGCCCGCGACCCTATGAAATTCAACTATGCACCTTATGCACAGAAGGAAGAGCAGGTGTTGTTCAGCGGGTTCGAGGATGCCCCGGTGGGCTACGCCAAATTGGACGACGAAATCGATGGCTGGACGGTGACCAACGAACAGGTGCGCGTGAGCCAATCCCAAAAGGCACACAGCGGGAATTTTTATGCGACCCTGTCGAAGAGTAAATCGGCAGAGGACGACGAGACCGGCGGAGCGATCACCCGCGAACTGCCGACGGCGGTTGGGCAGGATTACCGATTGAGCTTCGTCACTCATGCTGGTGGAAATGATGCCGAGTATGTGTTGGGAGGTGTCATTACCAATACCGTAGAGGGCATGATCACGTTAACCAACTCCATTCCGGCCAGCTCGGAATGGGTCACCAACAGGATTCAGTTCACCGCCTCGCGTTCGGTTACGCCGTTCACCATTCGCACCGAAAGTGCTGCGGTCCGGTTGGACACCATCGAGTTGATTGGCCCCGGCCCGCACAACCTTGCCGAGGAGTCGCTGGATATTCTGCGCGGCGAACGCGCCATGGGCGAGTGGGTGCTCGAGGTACGTGATCACCGCATTGGCCCGGATGATTCCGGTGCGGTTGGGAAGATCGATCCCACGCTTGTCAGTTGGTACATCAGGATTATCGGCAGCGATGCGGAGGACACTGAGGTGACGGATGACAAGGATCGCACCTACACCCGTGACGACACTGCGGATCCCCTGGAGAACGGCAAAAAATCCCGTGGCAAGATCGTTGAGAACGAGACCAATTACTGGACGGTGGAGACTTGCGAAGATTCCACCAAGTTGACCATCGAACTGTCGACCATCAAGAAATCCAACAACGCAAAGGTTTCGTTACTGGCCAGCTACGGCGGCTTCCCGACCGGCGACGCCTCCACCGACGACTACGTGCAGGTGGACATGAACGATTCCTACTTTGCCAAGCTGGAACTGGATGACAGTGGTCATATGCCGCTGCAACCCGGTGAGATACTTTACCTGACCGTCCAGAAGATGGACACCAACACCAACCAGCGCGCGATCTATGACATCGTGGCCAAGTGGAACGGCAACTGTGACGACGAAGATCCGCCGGACGCCTCCTCGGCGGAGCGCTTGGCCAAGGCCGAGGGTAGTGCCACGTTTACGCTGGCAGCGGGCGGCACATCTCGCTTGGTTTGGAGTGTGCCGGCCAATACGCCTGCGGCGTTACTCGAGTTGACCGGACTGAGCATCGACGCCGATGTGGAGTTGATCAGTGCCGATGGCCGCCATGTCCGCAACAGCATCAACCCCGGTCTGGCGCCGGAGCAGATCGTCTTGCGGGAGGATGACTTTATCCCAAGTCTGGAAGGCGATTGGGTGATCGAGGTAACCAATCACGAGGCCGTGCCCGGTGAGTTCATCGTGGACACCGTGCTCGCAACAGAGCAGGGCGACCTGATTTCCTCTCAGTCAATTGCGCTTGGCATCGAGAGCCAGTTTTGGCCGCCGACCGTGCGTCTCGCTTGGCCAAGCGTGCCGGGCGAGCAGTACGTCCTTGAGTCTTCCCGGAATCTTGAGGACTGGACGCCTTTGAGGGAGCAGATCGCCGATACGGACGAGGTGATTTTCCACACCGAACGCGCTTGGTTTGGTGAGCGGTATTACCGCGTCAAGCAGGTCGTCAACGGAAACTGACCACACGATGCCGCTTGGCCAAGCGCAAGCGTGAACGATGAAAACTGATAATCATCGAGGCCCGGGCGCTCTGGGTCGTGTGCTGGGATGGGCATTGAATCTCCCGGCGTTGCTTTGCCTGTCACTTTTCAGTGCCGTTCTGATTTCCTGCACAACCACCCCCTATGTGCCGACCACGGTGGCGGCTCCGCCGCAGATTCCCGGCGCGACCTTCGTGGGCAATCATGCCTGCTCCGAGTGTCACGACAAGATTCACGAAGGATTTCACGGCAGTCCACACGGCCGGTTTTATCGGGGCGACGAGGTGCAATGGGCATCGGTGGCCGGGTGTGAGTCGTGCCACGGCGCTGGCAGCAAACACGTCGAGACCGGCCTTGCATCCGACATCGTCAACCCCCGCACCGACCCGAAGGCATGCCTGAAGTGTCACGTGGCAACCCACGGTGAATTCACCTTGCCGCATCATCATCGCGTCCTCGAGGGACGGATGACCTGCGTTGACTGCCATGAACCACACGGCAGTAACATCCACCAAGTGGCCGGGGCATTGGGGATGCAACAGCGGGATGCGGTTTGTATCCGGTGTCACAAGGAGCAAACCAAGACGCACGTTTTCGAGCACGAGGCACTGCGAGAGGGGTGCGTGACCTGTCACAACCCACACGGCTCGGTAAACCGCGGCATGCTGGTGCAGCGTGATGCCAACCTCTGTCTGCGTTGCCATGCGCAGGTGCAGACCGGTGCCGATCGGGTGTTCATCGGTAAGATGGATCACACCGGCCTGTTGCGAAACCGCACCTGTTGGTCAGCTGGTTGCCACTCGGCGGTGCACGGTTCCAACTTCAGTCCGCGACTCCTTTACTGATGCGGTTGCTCATCGCCATTCTGATATGCACAGCAACGGGTGTTGCTGAGGAGCCGGTGGGCGAAAACGGTCTGCCACGCCCCGTCGAGAGACGGGTGGATTTCGCCACGGAAATCCAACCGATTTTCGACCGATCCTGCCTCAAGTGCCACGGCCAAAAACGGCCGAAAGGAAGTTATCAAATGACCAGTCGCAACGCTGCGGTCAAGGGCGGTGATTCTGGTGTGGCCATTCATCCCGGCGACAGCGAACGGAGTCCGTTGGTGCATTACATCGCCGGATTGGTCGAGGACATGGAGATGCCGCCGGAAGGCAAGGCACCGGCATTGAGCCGGGATGAGATCGCGCTGGTACGCGGTTGGATCGATCAGGGGGCGGATTGGTCGACACCGGAGACCACTGTTACCGTGAAACCTTATATGCGCTGGATCACGCTGGATGGCAACGCCTCCGTTTTTCGCCAGCATTGGGGCATGACAGAGGGGACATCGATCGGGCTTGGCCAAGTGACGCTCACCGGACAGACGGAGGCTGGCAGCCGGGTTGAACTCGACGGTCGATACCTCGGCGGAGACGAGGATCACCTGACGCGACTGTATCTGGAGCGTCCCGGCTTGGGTTACGTCGAGACCGGCTATGAGTCGTGGCGTGAGTTTGGCATGGACACGGGGGCGTATCTCGACGGCATGGAGTCGTCCCCGTTCCGCTTGGCCAATGGGCCGCATTTGGACCACGAGAGACTGTGGCTGTCTGCCGGCTTGGCCAAGCCGGATGTGCCCATGCTCGATTTTTCGTATGAGCAACTCAATCGGCAGGGCCGCTTGGCCACGCAGCAATGGGGCGGCGTGCCGGTGGGCGATTTCGATTCACGCGCCATCCATCCGGCGACCAAGCTCATCGATGAACAAGTGCACCGATTATCGCTCCGGGCCGAACACGAGATTGGCGAAACGCTGATCGAGGATTCGCTGACGATTGAATTTGGCGATACCGCAACCAGCCGGGGGCACGCCGAGTTTTCGAGCCTGCCGGAGCCGGGGTCGTTGCCGGATTATCTCACGGTAATTGACGAGTCGAATGAATTCAAACGCGGCTCAAACTCGCTGAGAATGACACGACGGTTGAAAGACTGGTGGCACGTTTCTTTGGGGCACCATTTCGCCAAGTTCGACAGCACCGGCAGTCTGGACGTGGTGTCACTCTCTCCCGGTAACCCGGGCGAGGTACCGTGGCAGGGGGATAGTGCGAACGCCATTCGGACCAAGCAGCGCGCCCACTTTGTCAACGCCACCTCGTTAATGAAACCGGCCAAGTTTTTGACGATTAGCAGTGGAGTGCAGGGCGAATCGACCCGTCGACAGGGGGCGGCCAGCGGCCTGTCGCTGGGATCATCCCCGGCGCGCTTTGCGTCCGGGCTCGACCGCACCGGCCTCGAGGGCAACGCGCAACTCACGTACACGGGGTTGAGGCACACCGTTCTAACGTTGGGCACGCGACTGCGCGAGGAGCGCACCGACCACCGGGAGGACGGCCACATCGACAGTGACTGGGGCGCGGACGGATTCATGCGCGATAGCGACGAGGAGGGCCGGTTGGCCGAGCACCGATTCGGTTTCGCGTGGTCGCCCAACACCGACTGGATGGTTCGTGGCGGATATCGTTGGCGGGATTCACGCAGTCAGTTCGATCATCTTTTGGATAGCGACTTGAGTGATGAACCGGGGAATGGTTATCCGGCGTTCGTTAATTTTCGGCAGGGCAGGGGCGACGTCTTCGACATCGGGGTGACTTGGCGCGGCTACTCCAAGTTGGTTCCGAGTTTTCGCTGGGAACGGCACCGCACCGATTACCGGTTGGGCACGCCGGCGTTTGATGAGCCGTGGGGCGGCCCGCGCCATGCGGGAGGCCGCCATCTTTCGGGCGAACAGCAGTCGGATGTATTTAGTTTTTCGTACACCTCACGACCGATGCCCCGTCTCGTCGCAACCACCAGCGTGGGATACACCGACACGTGGTCGGGCACGATCGAGTCCGAGGCAATGGGCCTGCGTCCATACGAGGGAGACGTGTGGTTTTACGTCGATCACCTCAGTTACGTGTTCAATCCGAACACCGACCTGATCCTCACACGATCGTATTATCGCGCTGACTACGGTGATTCCAATTTGCCCGGCGCAATCGCCTACGGGTTGGACGCCGAGCGATACGGCATCACGCTTGGCCTGCGCCACCGGCTGGGAGAGGCGGCGGTGTTCAACTTCCAGTACGGCTGGTTCAACAACGACGAGCCAAGCGCCAACGGGGCGAACGACTACAAGGCCCACATGCTCCTCGCTTCACTAAGCATTGATTTGAATTAAAATGGAGGGGCGAGCCTGCGAGTCCGCAGTTACTCCCCATCCTCCAACTGCTCGTTGATGTACGGCAGGTAGACGGCGCGAATCTGGTTGGCGAGGTTCGTTGCTGCGGATTCCGAACGCCAGGCGACCAATCCTTTTTCCGACTCATTCTCCGGCGTGGCCGGGTCATCGATCGGCGAGACCCGCTCAAAGTATCGCTTGGCTGCGGCGTAATCCTTGATGTGCATCTTGTGCCAGGCGATGTAGGCCACGGTCATGTAGCCGTTCGGATCCAGTTGTTCGGCCTTGGCAAACATTTCCTCCGCCTCCTCGGATTGATTCAACTGATCAAGCGTCATGCCCAGTCGCGCGTGTGAATAGGCATCGTACGGGTTCAGTCGGATCGCCTTTCTCAGCCATGAGGCGGCGTTGTCGAGGTGAGTTCGTTTTTTCGCGAAGCGCGATTCCATCGCATGTCGTCGATGAATTTCACCAAGCGAGGCGGCTGTTTTTGGATTGTTCGGCTTCAGTTCCATGGCCCGTTCCAATTGCGCAATCTGCTCGGGGAACGACTTGGCATCCTGTGAGGCCTTGATCGCTCCATGCTCCTGCGCTTGGCCAAGCGCTTGGCCAAGCAGCAGTACGGAAAGTCCGCCAACGAGCACCGTCAGCACCAGTCGTTGAGGCACCTTCAGTGGGACCCAGTATCGTTCCGTGGCGAACCGGATGAACGCCGTCAGCAGCGCGGCAAGCGTCGTGGCCAGCATCGCGTTGGAGGGGATGTGCAGATTGAAGTCCACAAAGGAATGCAGCCCCAGTGCGCCAAGGCCAAGTGTGCTGCCCAGCACGAACGCCGCGCGATTACTGGTCTTGGCCGAGAGATCACTCGAGGTACGCTGCGAATATTTCCAGCTTTTGATGATGACAAACGCCAGTGTGCCCAGCCATACGCCGGCCAACAGGACGCCGATTAACCCCCAATCCACCAGGAGGTTCAGATAGTCGTTGTGTACGCGAACCGGACGAGACTGCAGGGTGGTGGGTCGATGCGCAGGAAACCGGTGGTCAAAATGTGCGGGGCCGACACCCAGCAACTTTTCCTCCTTCCACACATCCGCCGCTGCGCTCCAGAGCTGCGTGCGTGAACCCACATGCTCCGGTGTGCCCGGCGTGCTCACACGGCTGATTCGGCTCTGTGCGAAGTCCGACTTCACGAAAAACAGGCTGATCACCCCCAGCACCACGCAGGTCAGGATGATGCCCTTGAGCCGAAACTGCTTCCGCAGGCCGAGAATCACGACGAGGGCCAGTAGCATGAGCGCGGTCGAAATCCATGCGCCGCGCGACATGCTTACCGCAACGCCGCCCAGCAGCATCAACGCCGAATATCCCAGCAGGATGCGCATCGGTTGGCTGATGCGTCCGGTCAATACCGCGGCCAGACACAGCGGCAGCAGCATACCGAGAAAGCCGGCAAAATGATTTGGATTAATGAACGTGCCGGAGCCGCGCCCCGTATACTGCGACGGCCGGGTGAAATGCCACACGCTCTCCGAGCCGGCGATTACCTGTATTAGCCCGTAGATGGCGATCCCGGTTCCGCCCAAAACCATCACGTAGAGTACCAGTTGAGTGCAGTCCGACTTGTGTAGATTGTTCAGCACCACGAGGAAAAGCAGCGCATACAGCACCAGTCGAAGCACCTCCCTCCGCGCCGTGTATTCCACGTCCGCCTGCATGTAGTGAAATGCGGCGTATCCGAGAAAAAGCAACATCGGCCAGACGACGGGAGGCAGCAGGAGCCGTTTGTGGTTGGGGTTCACCCAGATCCGCACCAGCCAAAGGATACCGGCTGTGGCCACCAACGTCTCCACGATGGCGAATTCCAGCGTGCGCACCGCCCCCGTAGCCAGCGCGGAGAATAGCAGGGCAGCAAGCACCAAACCCAAAATCCCCTTCTCAAAAATGTTGTCTAGCGTCTTCCGATCCACGGGAAGGGGCAGTGAAATGAAACAACATCAGTTTGTAAACAAAGAACCCAAATGAATTTGCACGAAGAGACTCGTCAGGTTGGAGCTCAAGCGGACTCGCAGGCTTGTCCCTCCGACTTAACCGAGACGCAAGAATGGAGGGGCGAGCCTGCGAGTCCGCAATAAAAAATAATGAAAGATCTGAGGCGTGTTTAGCCAAGCGCTTGGCCAAGCGGGGGGACTTTGACTTTGCGCTTGGCCAAGCGGGGCGGTAGCTTGGCGCGCATGAAAACCAAGGCAGCCGTCCTTCGACAGATGGAATTGCCCCGGCCGTACGCGGAGTCTCGTCCGCTTGCGATCGAGGAGGTGGAACTTGACGGCCCCGGCGAAAACGAGGTGCTGGTGCAGGTGGCCGGTGCGGGATTGTGCCACTCCGACCTGTCGGTGATCAACGGCTCGCGCCCGCGCCCGGTGCCGATGGTGATGGGCCACGAGGCGGCAGGAATCGTCCGCGATGTGGGTTCCGGCGTGAAGGGGTTGCAGCCAGATGATCATGTGGTGTTCTCGTTCGTGCCATGCTGCGGCGGTTGCCCGATGTGCGCGGTCGGCCGGGCGCCGTTGTGCGAGCCGGCCTACGAGGCGGCGATCACCGGCCAACTTTTACACGGCGGCAGACGTTTTACCGTGAACGACGGGTCGGAGGTGAACCATCACCAGGGCGTGTCCGGCTACTCGGAGTACACCGTGGCGGTGCCGGAGTCGCTGGTGAAAATTGACAAGTCGTACCCGATCGACGTGGCCACACTGTTCGGCTGCGCGATCATGACCGGCGTCGGCGCGGTGGTGAACACGGCCAGGGTTCAGCCGGGTACCTCGACCGCTGTGTTTGGCGTGGGGGGCGTTGGGCTGAGCGTCGTGATGGGACTGAAGCTCGCGGGCGCGTACCCGATCATCGCGGTGGACACGCTGGAGAACAAACTGGATTTGGCCAAGCAGGCGGGGGCGACGCACGTGATCAACGCCTCGGAAGTCGCCCCGGTTTCAGCTCTGCGCGACTTGACCGGCGGCGGCGCGGTGGATGTGTTCGAGGCGGTTGGCAGTGAGAAGGCGCTGGCGCAGGCGTACGCCGCCACGCGGAAGGGCGGTCGTACAGTGACGGTCGGCCTGCCTAACCCGGACAGTGAACTGCGAATTTCCGCGCTCTCGTTGGTGGCCGAGGAGCGCCAACTCATGGGCTCGTACATGGGCTCGTGCGTGCCCAAGCGTGACATCCCGCGCTTCCTGCAATTGTACCGCGAGGGGCGTCTGCCGGTGGATATTTTGAACAGCCGCTTCATCGATCTTGAGCAGGTCAACGAGGGCTTTGACGCACTCGATCAGGGCGAGGTCGCCCGGCAAATCATCAAGTTCGACATTTAACCGGTCATGAAAAACTTCATCACATTGACGGCTGCGTTGCTGGCGCCCCTGGCGTTGTTGGCGCAGGAGAAAAAGGGGCCATACGAGAGTGACTTCGATCTGCCCGGCTCGCGTGCCGAGGTTTACAAGACCATCGGCGACGTGAAGTTGAAAATCTACATCTACGAGCCCAAGGGCCACAAGGCCGGGGCCAATCGGCCGGCGATCGTCTTCTTTTTCGGGGGCGGCTGGACGGGCGGGACACCAAAACAATTTCAAGAGCACTGCCGTTACCTCGCTTCGAAGGGCATGGTCGCCATGGCAGCCGATTACCGCGTGGCCAGCCGGCAGGGCACGAAGCCGTTCCACTGCGTTCGTGATGGCAAATCGGCCGTGCGCTGGATTCGCCAGAACGCCAAGCGGCTTGGCATCGATCCGAACCGCGTGGCAGCCGGCGGCGGGTCGGCTGGCGGACACGTGGCCGCCAGCACCGGCACGCTGCCCAAGCACGACGAACCGGGCGAAGACATGAAGATCAGCTCCGTCCCCAACGCGATGGTGTTATTCAATCCGGGAGTCGTAACTGCCGAATTAAAAGGGGTTAAAGAGTTTGGTGCAGACCGGGAGAGGCAGTTGGAAAGGATGAAACGTCGTCTCGGGGTGGAAGATCCGGCGACGATGTCCCCCTATCATAACATTCGAAAAGGAACACCTCCCTCGTTGCTGCTTCACGGAAAAGCGGACACGACGGTGCCGTACTTGGTGGCGGAAGTTTTCGTTAAGGAGGCAACAAGGAAGGGGCTCCGCTCGGAATTGGAAGGCTATGATGACATGCCGCATGCTTTTTTTAACCTCGGGAAATACGACAACAAAATGTTTCTCGCGACGGTCACGCGGATGCATGAATTCCTGAAATCGCTCGGTTACGTAAAGGGCAAGCCGACTGTGGACAAGTTCCTGAAGCGCTTGGCCAAGGGGAAGTAGTCGCCTTGAGTGAGAGGCCACAAAAGCTTGGCTTGATGATTTCGGTGGCGCCGGATGCGCCGGGCTTCGGCCAAGCGCTTGGCCAGGCGGAGGCCGCGTTGGCCAGGGGCGACAAGGTGTATCTCTTCTGCATCGACGACGCGGTGCCGGGGCTGGCCGATCCGCGTCTGGCCAAGCTGAAGGCCGATGGCCTAAACCTTTTCGGATGCGCCTACAGCATGCGCCAGCGCAAGTTGCCGCTCGACGACTCCGCCGTCTTCACAGGTCTCTCCGTGCTCAGCGACATCATGGCTGATACGGATCGCTTCGAGAGTTTCAATTGACGATCCGGATGCAGCTCCTTTTAGGACGGCTGGGACAGCCGTCCCT
>JAPPPH010000370.1 GCA_028817635.1 Verrucomicrobiales bacterium
AACCGGCTGAGTCGGAAACAACGCCCGATCCTGTGGCACATAACCGACACCGCGCTCGGCCGGGGGAAGCGTCGTCACGTCCCGCTCGCCCAAAACAATTCGCCCACCTGCGACTGGCCTCAGGCCACAAACCGCCTCGAGCAGCGTCGTTTTGCCACAGCCGCTGCGCCCCATCAGCACGCCGTACTCCCCCGCACTCAGCTCGAGCTGGATGTCACGTAGCTCAAAGTCGCCCTGCCGCAGCACGATGTTTTCAAGGCGTATCATGCGAAGATTCGTTTCATCCCCAACGTCCGTGCCACGATGAATACCACGGCGGCGGCGGCGATCATGATCAGTGAAACCGCCAACATCCCATCCGTACGGCCGGCCTGAAGCTCGAGGAAGGCACTGGTCGGTAGCACCTCGGTTTTCTGTCGGGTGGCCCCGGCGAACACGAGGATCGGCCCGAACTCACCCAGCGCCCGAGCCCATGCGAGCGTCCCGGCCGCGAGCAACCCACCCTTGGCCTGCGGCATGATGACCCGCCAGAACGCCTGTCGCCGGTTGCAGCCCAGCGTCAGCGCCACCTGCTCGAAGCGCTGTGGGATCTGGTCAAACGTCACGCGCATCGTCCGCACCGCGAACGCACACGCGACCATGAACTGCGCCAGTACCACCGCCGGCCATTTGTACACCACAGCGTCGCTGAGCCACTCCGGCATGTAGCGAAACAGGATCAGCAGACTCAGCCCAACGACCAGCGGCGGCAGCACGATCGGGATGTCGAGCAGCGTGTCGATCACCGCCTTGCCGCGAAACTGGAATCGGCTCATCACGTAGCCAATCGGCACCGCGACCCAAAGTGAAAACAGCGTCGTGAGGGTGCAGCTGATCAGGCTCAGCTTGATGGAAAAACGAATGTCCCGACTTCGCAACGCCTGCACCAGCGGATTGGGTTTCGAGAGGCCAAGCGACGTCGCCTGACCCGCGCCGGCATCGAGCGCGAACGTAAGTTCGTTCGGGTTCGTATCGATGAGTTCCCTTACTCCATCCCACCCCGCTGTGCCGGTATCGTTCACCCGGATGAACTCGCCCCAGAGCAGACCGTGTGGTTCATCAGTGGTGACCGTCGCCACGCTGTTGGTAACGGTGATGCCCGTGATGCGAACCTCCGGGCGCAGCGAGGCCGTAACCGGCCGGCCGGCCTCCACCGCAAGCAGCGTCACCTCATCACCGGTGGCGGTAAACAACCCCGTACCCAGCACCGCTACCCCCGATGAGCGCAGCCCGGTTTCATTTTTGCCCGCCCGAAAAAAATAGCGGCGCCCCTTCTCGGTGGACACCGTCACGCCTGAGTCGGAGTGTCGGCCCTGTTTCACCCTCTCGTCCCCAAGCACCGCCTTGTCGGCGTAGTTCAGGAACACCAGATCCGCCAGCACCATCGCAACGATGATCAACAGGTAACTGCCTCCAAGGACACCCAGCCCAATCAGAAACGGCTTGTCCGAGGCGACCCGGAAACCGACTGGGCCGCTGTCGCTCATTCGGCCCCGGCCTCCCATTGGAAACCCAGTTGCTCGAAGCGACGACGCGAGGTTGCCGACGCGAGCCGGGTCATCAGGCGCTTGGCCAAGCGCGGGTACGGCGTCGTCTTGTTGGCGGCGACATTCTGTACCGCGATGGCGTACTTGGGCTGCAGTGGCACAAAATCGAATTGATCCTTCAGGTGCTGGACGTTGGCCTCGTAGACCAGTGCCACGTCGAGCTTCTGCCCGGCCTCCATCGTCTGCACCAGCGTGTGGGCAGTGTCCGCCATCATCACGATGTTGGGCTCGATTGTGTCAAACTGCCCGGTCTCCCGGATCGCGTGATGGCTCATCGCGCCGAGCGTGCTCGCCTTGGGATCGGTCGTGCCCACGCGCAGCCCGCGCTTGGCCAAGTGCTCGAGCGACTTAATGCCGTGCGGGTTGCCCTTGGCCACGAGCATGATGATGCGGGTGCTGGACAGTCTCATGTCCGGGCCAAACGGGTTGCCCATATTTTGCTGCACCATGTCCAGGTACGACGCGTCGCAAGTCATGAACAGGTCCGGCAACCCCTGATCTCCGGTTTGCATTTTGCCGACAAGCGTTCCACAGCCGGCGTAGACGATATCGATCTCGCAGCCTTCGCGTTGCTTGAATTCGTTGATGGTTTTCTCGACCGCCTCGCGGTTCACCCCGCCGCAGTCTAGTCGCAAACTCGGTCTCAACGCCCATGCGTCGCCGGCGATCGGCTGATATTTGTGCGTGGCAAACACCTCTCCGCCTCGCGTCGGCGCCGCCAGATAACGGGAAAACTGCAGCGCCAACGTCGGGTGCTTCGTCGTGGCGGTGACAGCCACCGAGATGTCGGCCTTGCTCGCCTCCAGCTCCGGCAACTCCACCACCTTCAAACCAAACTGTCGTGCAACCGAATCCCAGATGAACGCCCCGTCCGTGCCGGCATTTTCCTTCACCGCCAGTGCGGCCTCGGTGACGGTCGGAAAGGTGGCCGCCTTGGCCTTGTCAATCGCCGCCCAGTGCCCGGACTGCTCGAGCATCTTTTTCGTTTTGCGCCCCACCCCAGCCAGCGGGTCGCACAGGACGATCGAGAGTTTTTGCTGCAACACCGCGTCGGCGTCGATCGGCGCGTCGGCGCTGTCCGGCTTCATTGCGAGCACGACCTTCCATGAGGCCACCTTCATCGACTCCGCCGTAAGGCCGTCCGCAGCAGCGCGCTCGGTGTAAAGGTAGTCCGCCGGAATGTAGACGTCCGCCCGGTCAATCCCGGACTCTCGGTCGGTTTTCAGCTTATTCGCCAACACACCGCTGCTCGCGTATTCCAGCACCACGCTGACACCGGTCTCCTTTTCAAATTTCCCGGCAATCTCCTCGACCGCCTTTTTCACCCCGGCCGCGCAGTAGACCAGCAGCTCGCGCTCATCGCCCTGCCCCGGCTGCACGGCTTCGTCGCGCATCAGGAAAACCAGTGACACGACAACTGCGACGGTGGCCGCCAGCAACCACAGACCGTTGCCACCGCGCTTACCATATTGATGTGAGGATTCACTCATGGTCATCCGAACGCAGCAGACCTTGCCGCCGGTTCCGCATGGAGACAAGTTCGCAAAGACTTGCCAAACGAGGTGGCAACCGGATGATCGCCCCATGCCGGAGAGAGCACCCATCCCGTTTTTGCAGATCGACTCGTTCACCCGGGAGCCTTTCGGCGGCAACCCGGCGGCGGTCTGCCTGCTGGACACAGAGCCATCGGCCGTCTGGATGCAGCAGGTTGCCACAGAGATGAACCTGTCCGAAACGGCCTTCGCTTGGCCAAGCGGCGACAGGTTCGGGCTGCGGTGGTTCACTCCGGTGGCTGAGGTGGATTTGTGCGGACACGCCACGTTGGCCACCGCCCATGCTCTCTGGGAGACCAAGCGCTTGGCCAAGGGCGAGCCGGCGTTGTTTGACACTCGCAGCGGGCGACTCACCGCGAGTCAGGCGGGCGGTGGCATTCGAATGGATTTCCCGGCAGAACCGGCCGAGGCCTGCGATGCGGGCGACTTGGCCAACGCACTTGGCTCTGAGGTCGTCTGGTGCGGCCAAAACCGGATGGACTATCTCGTGCAACTCCCGGACGCCACAGAGGTTCGCGACTGCGCACCGGATCTGCCGCGCTTGGCCAAGCTCAAGACACGCGGTGTCATCATCACCGCAACCTCCGACAACGACGAAGCCGACTTTGTCTCCCGTTTTTTCTGCCCGGGGCTGGGCATCGACGAGGATCCGGTGACCGGCTCGGCCCACTGCTGCCTCGCACCGTTTTGGGCGGAGCGACAGGGGAAAACATCGCTCACCGGCCATCAAGTCTCGCGCCGTGGCGGTGTGGTCGATTGTGAACTCGCCGGCGAACGCGTGCTGCTCGACGGCCATGCGGTGACCGTTCTCACAGGTCAGGTGCTCGCCACGCCAACCGGAGCTTGACCCGCCACCGGCCAAGGCTTCACGTTCCTGCGTCTTGATGGGGAACGACACACAGACCGATCCCGGGAAAATCGCCCGGCACGTACAACAAAGCCTGCCTGCCGATGGCCTATTCGCCGGACACCAGTGGCGCGTGGCTACGCGGCCGTTCCCGCTCGACAAAAAGACCGTCAAGCAACTCGAGAAACTCGGGCGTGTGCTGCTCAAGTTCTATCAGGCCACGAACATGATCTACCGGTGGAGCGCCGAGGGGCGGCTGCCGACGTGGCCCGCCGAGTGGCTCGACCGGGGCAAGCCAGAGTCGATCATTGACCTCCAGCGGCACAAGGCGTTTCGCCCCGACCTGCCCCGGGTGATCCGGCCGGACATCCTGCTGACCGAGGACGGCCTGAAGATCACCGAGCTGGACAGTGTCCCGGGCGGAATCGGGCTGACCGCCTGGCTCAACCGCACTTACGCCGAAGCCGGAGCCGAGGTGCTCGGTGACGCAACCGGCATGCTTGACGGTTTCTCGGGGATTTTCGGTGACGCGAAAAAAATCCGGCTGATCGTCTCGGAGGAATCCGCCACGTACCGGCCGGAGATGGAGTGGCTGGCTGGGCAGATCGCGCCCGAGCGCATGAGCGTTCACGGACAGGAGTTCACTGGATTCACAGAAGGCGATGCAGTGTACCGGTTTTTCGAGCTGTTCGACCTGCCCAACATCCCTGCCGCCGGGGAACTTTTTCAGCGCGCCACCGACCAAAAGCTCACGCTCACCGCTCCGCCGAAGTCGTTCCTCGAGGAGAAAATGACCTTCGCGCTGTTCCACAATCGCAACCTCACTGAGGCGTGGCGGCAGCAACTGGGCGAGAGCTTCAAGCGCACGCTCGAGGCGTTGCTACCGCAGACGTGGGTGGTCGACCCTTCGCCACTGCCGCCGAACGCGGCCTACCCCGGGCTGGATCTCACGAACTGGGAGCAGCTCAAGGATCTTTCACAGAAGGATCGCAACCTGATCCTCAAGATTTCCGGGTTCAGCGAACAGGCCTGGGGCGCGCGCGGCGTCTGGCTGGGGAGCGACCTGCCGCGTGACGAATGGGCGGCGGCGGTCGATGAGGCGCTGGCCGGGTTCGGGCAGTCACCCCGCATTCTCCAGCGATACCACCGGCCAAGCCGGGTGGATACTGAGTGGTATGATTTTGCGCTTGGCCAAGCGCAGCCGATGCAGGGGCGCGTGAGGCTTTGTCCATACTACTTTGTCCACGGCGAATGGGATCAGGCCAAGGCGACGCTTGGGGGAGTGCTGGCCACGATCTGCCCGGCGGACAAGAAGATCATCCACGGAATGAGCGAGGCCATCTTGGCTCCGTGCGCGCTTGGCCAAGCTTGATCGCTTGACAATGCACTTGGCCAAGCGAAACCTCTGCGTGCATGAAATTGGTATCGAAGTGGATTGTCCTTTTCACACTTGCACTGTGCATCGCCGGGTGCGCCGGCAAGAAGGAGTTGCGTCGGCTTGAGGCGTCGTATCAGGCTCAACTTGCCGAATACGCTGAACAACTTGAGGCCGGAGAATTAACCAAGGACGAGCACGATAAAAAAGTGGCGCTCCTTAATTCGCGTTACGGCAACCGCCGCGCCAAATTGGAACGGGAGATTTACGGGACGGGCGTCCCCAACAACCGGCCATCGGCTCTGCCCAACCCCGGTCGTCGCTACTGACGGCTGCTTACTTTCTCGTTTTTTTGAGTCGAAAAAGCTCCACCGGGGCACGCTTTTTCAACAGCTCCGCGTGGCCGTCGAAGTAGTTTGAGTTCGCCGTCCCGAAATCTTTTCGCGACGTGCTGCCGGACATATAGAACGAACTTTTCTCGTTGCCACCACCGTGACGATACAGCACGTTGCCACCTCCCATCGGTGAGCCGTTGTCATTCTCATCAGGATAAAGCGCGGCGTTGAAGCCGTCGATGTCCGCCGCAAGAATCGTCCCGGACGGAGACTTCACCTGCGACATCTTGAACGTCTTGTTGGCGCCTTGAAAAGTGTAATTCATGGCGTAGGTGTAGTCGTCCCGCCAGTCGTTGTATTTCTTCCGCTTCACGCTGCCGGGGCAAATAAATACGCCCTTGCCGAGGATGTCCGCCTCCTTCCCGAGGTAGGGTTGAATCACACGGTACCAAAGACGGTTTTTCATGACGCCGTTCTTGTCCCTCAACTGGAACGGTGGCCAGCACCTCGGGATTTCGTGCGTGTCGTGCTCGTAAAGCACCATGGCCAGGCCAATCTGCTTCACGTTGCTCATGCACCTCATCTCAACCGCCTTGGACTTCGCCTTGGCCAGTGCCGGCAGCAGCAGGCCGGCCAGAATCGCGATGATCGCGATGACCACCAGTAACTCAATCAGAGTGAACCCCTTGTTTTCTCTATTTGTTTTCATCAGAAATTGATTCGCCAACAGGAAAGTATTCCTCCATCAGCTTCCAGCAAACCAGCTGCATGCGCGGCATATGGAAAGGGCCCTTCCATAGATTGCCCTTCAACGGCACGGAAACCCGGCCGTCCCGGTGAAGGTAACCGTACCACTCCCCATGCTCTTTGTCAGCAAAACGGGCATGTGCCCAATCGTGCACCAATTGGTGCATGGTGGCGTATTTTTCCTCGCCGGTCAGGGACAAGGCGAGCAGCGAAGCGATGATGGCCTCGTTGTGCGGCCACCAGAATTTCATGTCGTGCCAATACTCCTGCACCGGCTTGTCGTACACGTCTCGAAAATAAAACAGCCCACCGTGCTCGCCGTCCCAGCCCCTTGCCCACATCCAGTCGAGAATCTGACAACCGGTGCGAATCAGGTCCGGGTCGTTGCCGCGGAGCTTGGCCTCCCACAGGATAAACCAGGCGCACTCGATCGCGTGGCCGGGGTTGAGCGTGCGCCCGTCAAAGTGATCGATGATCGAGCCGTCCGGCGCGACCGTCTCCATCACGCACTCGATCTCCGGCTTCATGAAGTCCCGGCGGATCACCTCGATGGCGTCGTCGATGTCCTCGGTGAACGAGTCGTCGCCAAGGTTCAGCCGCAGCTCCTGCGCGGTGACCATCTGGATCATCGGCTCGCCGATGGCCTTGGCCGGCCGGGTGTCGGTGAACTTCGGCTTGGCCAAGCGCGGATCCGCAAAGTGGAGCTTGGCCAAGCGGAACAATTCGCGGGCCGTCTCCGCACAGGCCGCCTCGTCGGTCGCCCGGGCCATGGCCGCGTACGCGATCGCGCCGAAGCACTCGGTGAACACATATCGCCGCTTGCGGATCGGCCGACCGTCGCGGGTGAGGTGGAACCACATGCGACCGTCGGTGTCCCGGCCATGTTTCCCTATGAAATCCAGGCCACACCTGGCCCAGTCCAGCCAGTCACTGTTTTGCTCCACAGTGTTGTAAAGCGTCGCAAGTAGCCACGTGCCCCGGCACTGCTGCCACATACCCTTATCATCATCCAGCAGGCTCCCGTCACGATCCCGTGCCAAAAGAAACCCGCCATGCTCCTCGTCAATGCACCGCGGAAACCAGAACGGCAACGTGTCGGACAGCAGCCCGTCACGGTATTCCTTCAGATAAAACTCACGCTGTTTTGCATTCATCGATCCACTCGAAAAAACCGGCCGAGTCCAGCTCGGCACGGAGCGAGTCCAGTTTTTGACCGGAGGGGTTGGCCAACGGCGGCCGCGCCGGGCCGCAATCCACACCAATCCACTGCATGATTTTCTTCGCGGCGGGAAGATAGCCAAAAGAGGTGATCACCTCGATACTCTTCGCCGCCCTCGCCTGCCACTGGGCAGCCTCGTCCGTGTTCCCCGAACTCAGTGCATCCATGACCCGATGGTAGATTGGTGAGGCAAAATTATAGCTGCTCCCAACCGCCTCGTTGCAGCCGATCTGCATCCCCTCGAGGTACAACTCGTCGAATCCCCAAAAAATCTCCGGCGCATTTTCCATTAAGAGAATGCGTTTCAACGGTCGACGTTTGGGTTGGAATATTTTACGCCCGCAAACCCTGGAAGCGTTTCCTGCGCGAGCCGGACAAATTCATGCGTGTCAATCGTCACGCCGGTCATCGCCGGAATGTCGTAAAAATAAAACGGCATCCGCCCGGCCGGATCCACGATCA
Source organism: Verrucomicrobiales bacterium (assembly GCA_028817635.1). GTDB lineage: Bacteria > Verrucomicrobiota > Verrucomicrobiia > Limisphaerales > UBA1096 > UBA1096. Next base: position 8,125 of record JAPPPH010000370.1, read on the forward strand.
GGGTGAACCAATCGAGCAACTGCCTAGCATCCTCCGGCTTGAAGAAAAACTGGAGCCAACCAAGACGCATCAAACGGGCCGCACCGTAGGCCGCCCCAAACCCGACGACCAGCGCACAATCCACAGCGCGCTTGGCCAAGCGCAAAACTCATCGAAACGGTCACCAAAAAAACCGGAAAACCGATCCGGCCTTGACTTGGCCCGGCATCGTCGTTCGACTCCCTCACCTGATGAAAACAGGAACGACCACCCCAAGTGCGTTCACCCTGATCGAGCTGCTCGTGGTGATCGCCATCATTGCGATCCTCGCCGCGCTGTTGCTCCCGGCGCTCAGCCAAGCCAAGAACAAGGCACAGCGAACCAGTTGCACCAACAACCTCCGCCAGATCGGCCTGGCCCTGGCGGCCTACTCCGGCGATCACGACGACCGGATTCCCCCAACGATGTTCAACCCGGAATTGCTCAAGGCCTCCGAGCCGTGGATGAGCTATCTT
>JAPPPH010000152.1:0-7478 GCA_028817635.1 Verrucomicrobiales bacterium
TTGTTCCGCAGACTAACTGGAATCGGCCGTCAAGCGAACGCTCGACTGGGCCGCCATTTGTGCCGAGCAACCCCGGGCCGAGGGGCAGTTTTATTTTGGCATCGTGCAGGGGGCGAACAGCCTGGAACTGCGCCGCCGCTGTGCCGAAGAGTTGGTGGCGATGGATTTTGACGGCTACGCCGTGGGCGGCGTCAGCGTCGGCGAACCGGAGCCGGAGATGATGCACGCGGTCGAGATCACCGAGCCGTATCTCCCGGAAAACAAGGCACGCTACGCCATGGGGCTGGGCACCCCGGCGCAACTCGTCGAGCTGGTGGCGCGTGGGATCGACATGTTCGACTGCGTGCTGCCGACCCGCGTCGCCCGCAACGGCACCGCCTATACCACCGCCGGCGCGATCAACCTCCGTGCCGGCCATCAAAAGGAGGACTTCGGCCCGATTGAGGAAGGCTGCGACTGTTTCGCCTGCACGCACCACACGCGAGCCTACCTGCGGCATCTGCTCAAGGCGGGGGAAATTCTCGGGCTACGAATGCTCAGCGTTCACAACTCCCATTTTTACATGGAGGTCATGCGGCAGATCCGGAGTCACCTCGCGGCAGGTACGTTCGACGATTTCCGCGAAGAATTCATCGTCAAATATCAACCCACGTCAAAAGTCCTCGAGGGTCGCGCCAACTCGAAACTCAACAACGGGGGATAATTTCTTAATTCGATTTAAAAAAGGGCGGCTTGGCCAGATGGGGCCGGAGAGCGTTCAGGCTTTCGACGGCTTGGGATGCCTGCTTTGCGGTGACTCCATTTTTGGGTTGAAGTTCCACCGCCACCGCCCAGCCGAGGTGACGACGGATCGCCACCAGCGAACTGAGTTTGCCAACGGTGTTTCCTTGAGAAAGCAGCGCTTGGCCAAGCGCTTGGTTGGAGAATTGCAGTGTCCCGTCTTTCTCGATGGACAATTTTACAGTCACCAATCCGGGCTTGGGGCCGAACGGTTTCAGTCGCGCCGCCAGTTTTAGTTCCTGCAGCAGTCTCTGGCCCTTGGCGTCAAACTTTGCGGGATCGACTTGGCCAAGCGCTTGGCCAAGCGACGCGATATGCAGTCGCAACAGTTTGAGCGGCTTGTTCCGCAGGCCGGTCTTGGCTCCGCCGGAGGCGGCGTGGAGCAGTTCGGCGAGTTGAGTTTGGTTTAATTGCCAATTGATTTTGATCGTATTGGACGGAGTCCGTTTGCCGCCGGTTTTGTAGTCGATGAAAACCTGATAGGGGCCGAACGGTTTTGACTCCAACGCGCCACCATCGAGTATCACATTTTTTCGAGCCTCGCCTTCGGGCTTGATGTCGAGTTGCTCCGGCGCGGATTTGATCTGGGTCAGTGAGAGAGGGACGCGGCGTCCGTTGGCGTCCAAAATCCAAAGCCCCAAAGCGCTTGGCCAGGCGATCGACCGTTGTTTGTCGCCTTGGTTTTTGATGGTGAGTGACAACCGGGTGCCCTCGATCGGTTTCCAGTTCTCATTTTTTGTTAGGGCAAGTGCGAGGCCGGTTTCCCGAGCAAGGTCGGATCGCCTGGCCACGTAGTCGGGAGCGGTGAGCAGGGTCGTTTCGACCGGCTTGGACACGGCGGACTGCCGCCAAAGCTGCCAGCCGGGCGTGACGTTCGGGCGCTGGTTGTCCAGCAGGCCGGTGTACCGGGCAGAGAGTTGGTAGGTGCCGGATTGCCGGATCTCCAGCCAGTCGCTGATGCCGGTCTCGAATTTGACCGACTTCCCGGGGTAAAGCCGGGCGGCACGGGCGAACCGGTGCGCCATGAGCTGGGCGGGATCACTGAACGGCTCGGATTGGAGGGTGACTTGGCCAAGCGTGGCGCTGACACGGCCGTTGAGTCGGCAGCAGCCCTCCCACATGAACGCCAGCCGTTGCTTGCCCGGGTTGATGAATTCCCAGTTGAGCGGCGCAGGATCGCCGACGACATGAAACGGTGCCTCGGGAATGTCGAGCTGTAGCTGAACCTGCGAGGGAGCGGGCGCTTGGCCAAGCGCTTGGCCAAGCCCAAGCAGCAGGCAGGTGAGAGTCAGCCGTTGCGGCCAGGTAGTTGGCCAGTTTTTTGACGACGATATCGTCATAGCGAATTGGTGTGCCGGAGTAGGGGCTTCCCCAGATGGAGGGTTTGCCGTTGCGCGGCTCCTTGGTTTCCTTGTGAGTGAGGGTGGGTTTGGCCGGGGGCTTTTTGCCGTCCTCCCAGACGCGGCCGCTGATTGTCCATTCGGCGTCGCCGGTTTGCTGGACATCAAGCGAGAGCCGCAGCCACGAGCCGCCGCCCCAGCGAAAGGCAGTCTTGGCGACGATGTCCTTGCCCTTGAGCAATTCAATCGAGCGCTTGGCCGGGGCAACCTGCAACCGAAAGCCGTTGACGCCGTTCAGCGCGAGGCCAAACACCGGGTAGCGTCGGCCTTTCTTGGTGCCGAACATGCGGGCGCTGATCTCGTTGCCGTGCCGTGCGGAGGGGCCGAACATAAAGCCGAACGAGTCTAGCGGGGCACCGGGTAGCTCGAGGAATTTCTTCCCATCCTCCGCCTTCACCTCGAAGCCGCCGTCGAGCACGAGGAAGTCGTCCGGCACTTCGCCGACTTCGGTTTTTTCAAAATCGTTTTGATACAACGGCTCCGCCGCCTGGGTTGAAATCGTGGCCAACCCAAGTGCGAACAGCCAAGTTGCTGTTGCGAGTTTTGATGATCTTTTCATTTGCTTAATCTTTTTGAATGCCCTCCAGCAGATTGCCTCGCAGCGAGAGGTTTGTGGCGATCCATGTCCAAACCCCGGCGAGCAACAGCACACCGCCAAGCGTCGCGCCGAGCAGAGCGTACGGCACATCCGCAGTCGGGGAAAGCATGGTCGGCAGGACGGCGAGCGCGGCTGCCACGGTACCGATCAGCAGACCGCCGACGAGCAGGCCGAGGTACTCGGAGAGGACGAACCGCTTGATTGCGCTTTTTTCAAAACCGACCGCCCGGAGCAACGCGAGTTCGCTTTTGCGTTCCTGCACGTTACGCAGCACGACCACGCCCAGCCCGAGACTGCCAATGAGCAGACCCAGTCCGCCGAGAACCTGAAAGGTTTGGAGATACGTGTTTTGCACGGCGTTCAAGTCACCCAGACGCCGGGTGGTCGAGACCCATTCAAATCCGTGATCGGCGAGGGCGACATTTAATTCATCGCTGACTTCGCCCGTCCGTTCGCCGGGATTGTCGACGAGGAAAACGCGGTAGCCGCTCTCGCTGGGGAAGCGCTTGATGAAATCCGACTCGGGGATGATGAGGTTGCCCTGCATGATGCTGTCGGCGATCTGGCCGACGAACTGAATCTTGAACGCATTGCCGTGTTCGTCGGTATAGTCAATCGTGTCCCCGAGCTTTTTGCTCTTCATCATGTCGCCGCCGCTCAAGGCCCACATCATGACGCTTTGATCCGCGATGGCCGGGACGACATCGGCCGGCAACTTAAGGGTGTCGCGTGCGCTGTCCAATATGCTCCACGGATTGTCGCCCGGTTCCAGTCCATCCATCGTGTCGATGAACGAAAATCTGCCGGCCAACGTCTCCGGGCGCACCCCGAGCAGTCGCGGCTCCTGCGCGAGGTTGAGGTTGAGGCAGTTCGCCTGATCGCCGTCGCGCAACCGGAACGGCACGAAGCTCACGTCCTTCAAGACCTCTTCGTCGAGGTTGTAAAAATCCTCCCGGTTGGTGGGGTTGTTCATGTCGTGAACGATGGCGATGCTGGCTTCGCCCATTAACTCGAAGCCGCCCGTGCCGGAGGTGGGCTGGTCGGCGCCGGTCTCGGCGTCCTTTTGGAAAACGCCGATGGAGGCGATCATGAAACTACCGCAGGCGAGCATGCCGATGGTGGCCATACTGCGGCGCGAACGGCGGGCAGCGTTGCGTTGGCCAAGCGCCCGAAGGCTGAGTGATTCCGCTTGGCCAAGCGCACCGGCGTTGGCCAAGCGCTTGAGCCGGGCCGAGGCCAGCGCCAGGCCGGACAAAAGCAGCATCGCCCCGGCTCCGTAGAATGAGTTGGGTGACATTTGTCCGCCACTGGCCAAGGTGGCCCCAACTGAGCCAAGTGCTGTGAGCAGTAAGATTATACCGATGATGATGGAGCGCTTGGCAGTGCTTCTTGGATTGCTCTGTTCCGGCGTTTCCCCGGCGAGGAGTTCGCGGGCGGTTTGTTTTTTTAGTTTGCGGAGCGCCCACCAGATGGTGGCGAGCGCGACGAAGAAGCCCATCGACATGCCGGTCCCCATCGCGGAGCCGGAGCTGTGGTATGTCAGCGTGGCCGAGGCGACGGCGTCCTTCCAATTGGTGGAAAGGGCATTGAGTAGGGCCTCGGCAAAAAATGTTCCGGCAACGGCCCCAACTACGCAGCCGACGATGGCAATCAGGCCGCCCTCCAGTAGCAGCATGCGGCGCACGCGCCTGGCCGGTATGCCGACGGCGAGCAGGGTGCCGGTTTCGCGCGTTCGTTTTTCCATCGTAAACTGGAACAGTAGTGAGATCAGCATCACCGCAGCAGCGATGAGGAAAAAGCTAAACGACATGAACAGTTGACCGAAATCCATCGCGTTATCGACCGAGGCCGTGGCCTGCGAGCGGGCCGACTGAAACGTCAGGCCGGCGTCGGTCGGTGTGATGTTGGCGAGTAGTTTTTTGCCAAGAGCCTCCAGTGCCTCGGGGCCGTTTTGTGCGTAGCGAACGGCGGTGAGACTGCCGAAGCGGTTGCTCCAAATTTCCTGACCGGTGGAGAGGCTGATGTAGGCCTTGGGCGTGCCCTTGTAGGTGTCCCAATAATCCTCGTCCTTGTCGCGGATGGCATCGAGGTCCATTGGGAATCCGGTGTCCCAGTCGGCGCAGTTTTCCGAGTCGGTCATACCGGGGAAGTCTGGCATGAGGGTGATGTCCGAGCGCGGGTCGTCCATCGCGATGATACCGCCGACCTTGAATTGGCCGGTGCGTTCCTCGAGTTAACGCATGGTTCCGACGGAGTAGTAGCTCAGTTCTACGTCGTCGCCGACTTTGGCCTGCAGATCGTCCGCGGTCCATTGGTTCAGCCAGACGGTGCCCGGTTCAAAATCCGCCAGCGCCGAGGCCATCGAGTATGGCGTGGAGCGTTCGCCGATCTGAATCTTGTTGACGAAATAGGTGAGCACCTCGGTGGCGTTGGTATCGACCGCGAGTGCGGCCTTGGCCAAGGGCGGATCGATAAACACGCGAGGCGAGCGTAGCTCGATGCCCTTGTCGCCGGGGAGTTGCAGCAACTGCGCCTGGGCGTCGGCGAGTTGCCAGTGTTTGGCCAACGCAGCCTGCGCTTGGCCAAGCGAGTCGTTGCTTGGCTTTGCCGCTTGGCCAACGAGCATGAGGTTGGCCATGCCCGGTTTCTCGATTGCATCCTGCAGTTGGCTGAGTGGGACGAACGCATTGTACGGCGGCACCTGCGAAGCCTGCAGGCTGAACCGGCCAAACTGCGCGTCGCTCACGATTGCGAACACCTCCATCTGAGCAAGCGACGCGGTGGAGTCCTCGATCGGTGCCATCGGCGCGTCGCGGGAGAGTTGCGAGGGGTTGTGAACGCGGAGGTTGATCGAGTTGCCGACTTCGACGTTCAACTGCTTGGCCAAGCGTTCGTTGATGACGATGCTGTCCTCGGGAATCTCGGCGAATTTCGGCTGCTCGAGGGCGAGTTTCCAGAACGCAGCGTCGATGCCCATGACGACCACGTTGTTGGCCTGGCTCTTGCCGGAAGGGCGCTTGGCTACGCCGGGCAGTTGCAACAGTGCAGCGGTGTCGGCACCGAGATCGGCCTGCAATTGCGCAGCCAGTTCGGCACGGAAAAGTCGGTCGTTCGAGGGGAGGGCCAGCTCGACCTTGCCAAGGCGCGCCTCGGCCATGCCGCGTAAACTGCCCCGGACGGATTCACCGACGAGCAGCGCGCCGACGAGCACCATTGCGCCCACTGCCACGCCGAGCAGGGTGCCGATATGGCTCCTCGCATAGTAGCGGAACGAGTTGAAAACCAGTGACCAGCTTGTCATGGCTTAGGCGGCGTTGTTGGCAAATGTGCCGTCCTGCAATTGGTGCGTGGTACCCATGCGCGCGGCGAGTTCCGACGAGTGGGTGACGACGATAAGAGTTACTTGGTCGTCGCGGTTCAACTCGACGAGGAGATCTGCGAGCGATTCTGCGTTGGAGTGATCAAGTGCGCCGGTGGGTTCGTCGGCGAGGATCAGGCTGGGTTGATTGATCAGCGCGCGCACCACGGCGACTCGCTGGCATTCACCGCCGGAAAGTTGTTCCGGGCGAAGGGCGAGCCGATGCCCGAGCCCGACGCGGTCGAGCAATTGTTTTGCGCGCTCGATGGCCTCGGCCGGGGCCTTGCCGTTTTCAGCGAGCGTCGGCACCAGCACGTTTTCCAAAACGGAGCATTGTGGGAGCAGGTGGTGTGATTGAAAAATGAACCCGAGTTTTTTGTTCCGGACGGAGGCCAGTTCCTGTTCCGAGAGGTGGGCGAGTTCCTGTCCGTCCAGTTGGATGCTGCCGTTGGTGGGGGAGTCGAGTGAACCGAGGATGTTTAGCAGGGTGCTTTTGCCCGAGCCGGACGGGCCAACGATGGCGATGGAGTCGCCCCGGTTGACCGTGAGCGTGATGCCCTTGAGCACCGGTACGGGGTCGCGGTCCGCGCTCTCGTATTGTTTGTGGACGGCTTCGAGTCTGAGCACAACGGCGTTGTCTTCTGCCATGGGCCAAACGCTACGACACCGGCCAAGGAGCGAAAATAAAATTCCTCCGAACACAAAAAAACCACCCAAGCGCTTGGTTGGGTGGTTTGCAAAATCGGGCGCTTGGCCAAGCGCTATTTTTCCTCCCCGGTCTTGGGGGCAGGTTTCTTTTTTTCGTCCTGCTTGGCCTTGTCGATCTCAGCCTGAAGGTCTTCCTTTTTTATCACCTCAATCTTGGCTCCCTTTTTCATTTCCTCGGCGGAGGGCACCTTGATGATGTCGCTGGTCACGACCTGCTTGGGATCCGGGTCAACCGGCGCCGCCGGGGTGGCCGGCTTTGCGGCAGCCTGTTCCTTGCCCTTGATGGAGATTAGGTCGACATCGAAGATCAACGTGGAGTTGGGGCCGATGTTCGGTGGGCCGGACGGGCCGTAGGCCAGATCGGACGGAATGAAAAAGCGGGTGGATCCACCGACTTTCATCAGTTGCAGTCCCTCGGTCCATCCCTTGATGACTCCGTTCAGCGGGAAGCTGATTCCGTTGCCGCTGTCGAATTCCGTGCCGTCGATCAGTGTGCCCTTGTAGTTCACGGTGACGGTGTCAGTCGCAGCGGGGGAGGGGCCATCGCCCTCCTTGAGGGTTTTGTGCTGAAGACCGCTGTCGGTGGTAACCACACCTTCCTTGGATTTGTTCGCAGCAAGGAACGCCTCACCGT
>JAPPPH010000152.1:7488-8558 GCA_028817635.1 Verrucomicrobiales bacterium
ATCCCCGGGCGCGCCCGGCAGGCCGGGGGGGTCGGGGGCTTCCTCGTCGTTTTACTCCTCCATCATTTCGGCGCGCGTCTTGTTGATGGCGTCGAAGGTGTGGCTGGCCACCTTGAAGGTCCAACCTTCCAGCTTCTTCAGCTTGGCCAAGTTGTCTGAAAACGCCTTGTCGCGGTTGGCCTTGGTTTTGGCTTGGTTGTCCTTGTGAGCTTTCTCGCGGTCGGTGATGAGCTTGGCCAAGTTGTCGGCATGCTCCTTGTCGAGCCGCTCTTTGTCTTCCGGTTTTTCGTCTTTGCCCGGTTCGCGGGGCTTGATTTCGTCCGGTTGAGGAACACGTGCCTTGGACTCGTCGTCCTGGGGAACGCGGGTGCCAGCGGCGTTGACAGTCATGTAGTGATCTTCACCACTCTTCGACATCTTGATGGCGAAGGTGTAGCCCTCGCAGGTCTCGATCCTGGCAGCGACCGCCTTGTCCATCCCGAGATCCTCCGGCTTGGCAGACTTGCTGGCCACGTCATCGAAGTTGGCAAATCCGAACACGCGCCCGGCGCTATTGCCCTTGGATGAATCAAGTTTTTCGTCCTCCTTGGCATCAACCAGCGTCATGTCGTCGCCTTCCTTTTCGCGGGTGAGTGACCACGAGTTGGTGGCGTCCGGCTGGGTGACGGTGACGGATTTGATTTTTTCAATCTTGATGAACTCATCTTTTTGAAGCCACTCGCTGGGATCTGCCGCGATGTCATTGAGCGGGCTGGAGAAGTCGATCTCGATTGAGTTGATTTTGCCGTCGACCAATACGAACCGCTGGTTGTCATTGGAACCAAACGGTGAACCTGGGTTGGCCCCGGGTTGGGAGCCGGTTTTCTTGCCCAGCAAGACCGTCTTGAGTTCGGCACCTTCAGCTCCCTTGAATTCGATCTTAATGCCGGAGTTTTCCTTCTCGACGACGGGATCGATCAACTCGAACCGGCCGCGTTGACTTTTGCTGGCGCGGATTGTGCGCAGCGACTTCAGGGTGACGGAACCGGTGACGAGTTTTTTGATGTCCTCGAATTTGGCCGCGAACCCAT
>JAPPPH010000279.1:0-14630 GCA_028817635.1 Verrucomicrobiales bacterium
GCTGATGTCCAAGCTTAGGTTGATGGAAGGGAATTCGGTGTAATATTTTTTGAACCGTTCCCAAAGCTGATTGCTGTCGAGTTGAGGCATTTTGAATTCAACTGGAGTCGCTGCCGAAATGGCAGAACGGCTGAATCGAACATATTCGTTGGCCAAAGGCAACACGATGGTGCGCTTGGCCAAGCGCTTGGTTGCTGCCTGATTTCTTGAACCGCCTCGGTTGAGTCTTTAGAAGCGTGGACGCCATGCCGGTCAATGATCGCATTCGCAGCAAACTCAGTAAGCTCCCGCACAAGCCGGGGGTGTACCTGATGCGTGACCGGTTTGGCACGGTGATCTATGTCGGCAAGGCCCGGGCGTTGCGGAAGCGGGTCAGCCAGTACTTCCATCCCTCACGCCGCCAAGGGTGGGATTTGAAGCTCGCTGCCTTAATCGAGGCGATCGAGGATTTCGATGTTCATATCGTCAAGAGCGAACCGGAAGCTCTTCTGCTGGAGAGCAAGTTGATTAAAGAATTTAAACCCAGATACAATGTCAGTTTTCGGGACGATAAGAATTATCTGTTGATCAAGGTGAACCTGAACGATGCAATCCCGCGGTTTACCTTTACCCGGATGAGGCAGCAGGATGGGGCGAAGTATTTTGGGCCATTTGTCAGTGGAGGAGCTTGCCGGAGGACGATCTCCCAGTTGCGAAAGAAATTTAACCTGCGCGGCTGCCGGCCGCTGATGCCAACGGAGCGTGACTACAAGCATTGTCTTTACGGTCACCTGCAGCATTGTTCCGCGCCATGTGTAGAGAAAGTTTCTTTGGAGGATTACAAAAAACAGGTGGAGTCGGCGTGTGATTATCTCGACGGCAAGACAGCTGATTGGGAGAACGAACTCGAGGCGGAGATGCAAAAAGCTTCCGAGGCACAAGATTTTGAAAAAGCGGCCCGCTATCGGGATATGATTCTAGATTTGCGAGAAACCACCCGTAAGTCGCGAAAATTTACACGCATGCCGGTGAAATTGCCCGGAGCGATTGACTTCAAGCGCGACCTCGCAGCGCTTGGCCAAGTGCTTGGTTTGCCTGAGCCTCCCAAGCGAATTGAGGGGTTCGACATCTCCAACATCAGCGGGACGTTCATGGTGGCGTCAATGGTCAGCTTTCTTAACGGCAAACCGGATCGGGCACAGTACCGACGGTTTCGCATGAAGAGTGTCATGGCGCAGGACGATTTTGCCTGCATGGCGGAGACGGTGCGGCGGCGTTACAGTCGGCTGAAGCGTGAGCAGCGCACGATGCCGAACTTGATTCTGATCGACGGAGGAAAGGGGCAACTTGGGATGGCCATTCGAGAGTTGGTCAAGTTGGGGCTGGATCATTTGCCGGTCATCGGCTTGGCCAAGGAGTTCGAGGAAATTTTTCAGCCCGGGGAGAGCAAGCCGTTGCGCTTGGGCTTGGACAGCGGCGCGCTGAAGTTACTGCAGCGGGTGCGCGACGAGTCTCACCGGTTTGCGAACACCTACAACGCCGAGCTACGATTGAAGAAGATTTCGGAGAGCGTACTGGATGATTTGCCGGGAATCGGCGGCAGTCGCAAGGCGGCGTTGTTGAAAAAATTCGGCTCGGTACATCGGCTGCGTTCTGCCTCGTTGGAGGAGATTCAACAGGTGCCCGGTTTTGGGAAAAAATCGGCGATGGCACTCAAGGCGTTCCTTGAGACGAGGCCCAAGTCCGGCAGGTGATCAGCCCTTGGGCGGGCCAGTGGTGGTTTGAAACTTGGGTACGGATTCCGTGATGAAGTTCGCCATCTTGGCGTAGGTTTTGTCTTCCGCGCCCGGTTGGCAGATGGCGAAATAGGAGATGTAGGCCCAGCGCTGAAGTTCACCCTCAGTGAGCAGGCCCTTGGTCATCGTCCACATTCGGTCAAAGTGATCCGTGGCCAGCTTGCCGTCTGCGACAAACCAGTAGACGTAAATACCGCGCATTTGCACTTCGTTCCCGTTTCTGTCCCGGAACGGTCGCGATGTTGTTAGTTTCATGACCGGCAGATCGTAGTCATGAGGCTGCTCGATCGGGATGTTGACGACTTCACGGTGGTCGATGGTGAACCCCTGACCGGGCAGGCAGTATTCCGGCTTGTGAATGGAGGTACGATCCTGGCCCATGAGAACCACGTTATTGTCGATCCACATCTTGTCGGGTAACGTATACCGTCGCCGGCCGTAGGTCGTGTCGGATGGGAGCCAATCCAATTCCTTGGTGGTGATGGGTGTTGCCTCCGAGACACACTGCAGGACGTCAACCGGCAGGGCCACGCCATTGGTGCGGACGACTTTGTTGGTCTCGTTAAGAATCTGCATCTCAGCAAGACGTACCCCGGGGTCACCGAGCGCGAAGGTGAGCTTGCTGAGGAAGGCGGTGGACACCCCAATCATCAAGAGGAAAACGATCAGGATGGAGATCGCCTTTTTATTCATTGGTTTCCTTTCCAGATAAAGTTGGATCGGTCTCGGGGTCGCTTTGATCATCCTCCTTGATGAGGCGGCCTAGGATGAACATGCCGATAAAAGCCGGCACATAGGGCAGCAGACTGAGGATGCCGTTGTCGTGCACGAAGTTGCCTGCGGCTTGGCCGTCACCCGGCTTGGCCGTTTCGACCATTTCTGCGGCCAGAATAATCAATGTTAATCGGAGCACATTCCCAGCAACGGCCAACGGAAACGCCGACAGGATGATCACGCCGGTTTTCCATTTTTTCGTGAACGCCACGAACCCGTAGATGGTGAAGAAAGCGAGCGTGACGATCAGGCTTCGCAACCCGCTGCATGCCGCGGCGATGGCGTAGGTGTAACGCCGTTGTGAGTCTGAAATCTGCACCCCCTCCTGAATGATATCGATCCCCAGCAACGTCCCGCAGATCCAGCCGGTGATGTCGGAGGCGATGTGGCTGAGTGGCACGGTTACCGTCTCGGCCATCGTGCCAACCGGCACGCCGAAGGCGAAAAGCAGGCACGGAAAAAAACTAACTCGCAGCCAGCTCGGACCCCAGACCAATCCGGTCAAGGCGTATATGCCAAAGTAAAAACCGACGATCGAAACCCGGGCTTGTTGGATGACATATCCGATCAGGTGGATCGCCAACGCAAGCGCCACCAGCGCCAACGCCGGCCACCACGTGCGCTTGGGTGCGGCCAGTAGATCGTCGCGTTTCCAGTAGCACAACCCCAGTACAATCAGCGGGATGATGTAGCCCAACTCATCATCTTTTGAGGTGCTGTAAGTGTAGTTCATCCACGCGTAAAGCGAGTGGGTATCGACGTACCCCAGAGTGGAATTGCCAAGAAAATGGAAGAAAACCAGCCAAGTGCCGATCAGTGCGAGAAACAACGGCTTGTCCGGAAGCCCGGCCCATAGGCGTGAGATTTCGTCCATCACGCTGGGTTGTGGGGCTTCGTTTTGTTTCTCCGGCTCGCTCATCGAAGGCGCGGCAGCTTAAACAGACGGCGACAAAACCGCGAGCAAACCCTACGACCAGGCGCGGCGCAGCAGGCCGATCGCGTTCCCGCCCATGATGCCGGCGATATCTTCCTCAGAGTAACCGCGGCCGGACAGCATCGCTGGTAGCTTTTGCAGGCCGGCGATGGAGTCCATGTCTCCAGGTGATTGCTCTAGGCCGAAGCCCCCGTCCAGATCGGTGCCGAGGCATGCGTGTTTTGCGTTTCCGGCGAGTTGGCAGACGTAGTCGATGTGGTCAACGACATGGGACAGACAGACGCCTGAAGACTCTGGCGTAGTCTCCCCGCGTTTCCAACCGGGGATCAGCATCCACGCGTCAAACGCTGCACCGATGACGCCGTCTCGCTCGATCACCCGCTTGAGCTGCTCATCGCTGAGCTGTCGGTCGCCCGGCACCAGCGCCCGGCAGTTGCAGTGGCTGGCCCAGACGGTGCCGCTGAATAAATCCATCGCTTGATCGAGCGACTCGTCGCTCAGGTGGGTAACGTCGAGGATGATCCCCAAGCGCTCCATCTCGCGGAGCAGATCCGGTCCCGCTTGGCCAAGCGGGCCGCTCTCGCCCGTCCCCGGGGCATAAGTGCCCGGGCCGTAGTGCGCCGGGCCAAGCGCTCGGAGCCCGGAGGCGTAAGCTTGCTCCAGATGGCCAAGCGTGACCATTGAGTCGGCCCCTTCGAGGCTAAGCACATAACCGACCGGGAGCGACTCGGTCGGGCCGGATTCCCACTTGGCCAAGTGGGCCTCGAGTTGTTCGAGGTTAGAGATCTGAGCCAGCTCGCCCTGTTGTTCCATCTCGCGGTACCAAGCCAGTTGGCCCTGCGTTTGCGCCCAAGCCTGGGCGGGGGAATGCCAGCCGGGCAGTGGATTGTTGCGCTTGGTGTAGCGGGCGATCTGCGTGCCGACGCTAAGGCCAATATTGCTGCGGCGCATCTCCGGCAGACAAACGGTACCCTTGGCGCGATCCGGTTTATCGGTCTGCCCGGCCTCACGTTCGCGAATCTCGGTGAGCGGTCGCGACAGGTCGCGGTTCCACTCGAGGGCATTCATCGACAGGTCGAGGTGGACATCAAAAATGAAAGGGGCATTTTCAGGCATGACAGGGCGCCCGCCGCTTGGCCAAGCGCTGCCACAGTCAACGGTAGAATTCCGGAGCTGTGAAGTGCGGAGTTGCCGCATGGTTAATGCGCTTGGCCAAGTTCCGGAGCTGATTTAGGCTCGCCGTTTGGTCGCCAGCCGGCTGGCCAATGACACGATGGGGAATCCAAACGACAATTCAGCAGAGACAAACCGAGGCGAAACGGCACCTGAGTCGCGCGATTTTATTCGTGAAATCATCGCGAACGATCTCGCCAATGGGAAGCATGACTCGACGGTGACGCGGTTTCCACCGGAGCCGAACGGATACATTCACATCGGGCACGCCAAGTCGATCTGCCTGAACTTTGGTCTCGCGCAGGAAAACGAGGGGGGAGTCTGCCACCTGCGTTTTGACGACACGAATCCGGTGAAGGAAGATGTCGAGTATGTCGACTCGATCAAGGAGGACGTGGCCTGGCTTGGTTTTGACTGGGGCAAAAATCTTTACTTCGCGTCGGACTATTTTGAGAAGTTGTATGGCTTCGCGGTTGAGTTGATCAAAAACGGGAAGGCGTTCGTATGCGAACTGTCGCTGGACGAAATCGCCGAACATCGAGGCACGCCAACGCGCCCCGGCAAAAACAGCCCGTACCGCGACCGGTCGCCGGAGGAAAATCTTGAGTTGTTTCAACGCATGCGAGACGGGGAATTCGAGGATGGCACGCGGGTGCTGCGGGCGAAGATCGACATGGCCTCGCCAAACCTGCACATGCGCGATCCGGTGCTGTATCGCATTCGCAAAACACAACATCACCGTACCGGCGACAAGTGGTGCATCTATCCGATGTACGACTTCACACACTGCCTGTCGGACTCGGTCGAGGGAATCACCCACTCACTCTGCACGCTGGAGTTTGAGGTGCACCGGCCCCTTTACGATTGGGTGTTGGACAACGTCGCTGTCGATTGCCACCCGCGCCAGATTGAATTCGCCCGTCTCAATTTAACCTACACCGTCCTGAGCAAGCGCAAGTTGTTGTCGCTCGTGGAGGAGGGGCATGTCGATGGGTGGGACGATCCCCGCATGCCGACGGTTTCCGGGTTGCGTCGCCGCGGCTACACCCCGGCGAGCATCCGGTCGTTCTGCAAAACCATTGGCCTGACCAAGTTCAACAGCCTGACCGACGTGGCTCTGCTCGAGCACAGCATCCGGCAGGATTTGAATGAGTCGGCAGAGCGCCGACTGGCGGTTTTGCGTCCGTTGAAAGTGGTCATCACGAACTTCGAGGAGGGGAAAGTCGAGGAGCTTGAAGCGGTCAACAACCCGAAAGACCCCGAGGCCGGGACGCGCACGATGCCGTTCACGAGAGAGATTTATGTCGAGCGCGATGACTTCATGGAGGATCCGCCGAAGAAGTTTTTCCGGCTTGGGCCGGGACGCGAGGTTCGCCTGCGCTTCGCTTATTTCATCACTTGTCAGGAGGTCATCAAGAATGCCGCGGGGGAGGTGCTGGAGCTGCACTGCACCTACGATCCCGAGACAAGAGGCGGCAACGCCCCGGACGGCCGCAAGGTCAAGGGCACCATCCACTGGGTGTCGGCCACCGAGGCGTTTGAGACGGAGGTACGGCTGTACGATCGGCTTTTCACGGCGGAGGATCCGAACAAGGAAGAGGATGGCAAATCGTTCATCGATCACCTAAACCCAGATTCGCTGGAAGTAATCAGCGAAGCTAAGCTGGAGCCGGGGCTTGCAGAGGCATCACCGGGGGCGCTGTATCAGTTCGAGCGCTTGGGTTATTTTTGTGCCGATGCAAAGGACTCTCAACCGAACAGGCCGGTTTTTAACCGCACCGTCACACTGCGGGATGCCTGGGCCAAGCAGCAGGCCAAGGGTTGATCGTAAGCGCACCGCTTGGCCAAGCGCGTTGCCTTTTGGCCGTGAAACAGTAAACTCCCCGCGTGGGTTCTGAAGCCACAATGGACGACCTCTGCCAAAAAGTGTGGAACGGCGACCGCATCACTGGTCCCGAGGCCGTTGATTTGTACAGTCTGCCGCTGCAGCAACTGGGTGCGCTGGCCGACCGTCGACGTCGCTTGGCCAAGGCCGATGCCTACGACGGCCAAGGCAACGACATCGTCACCTACATCGTCGATCGCAACATCAACTACACCAACGTTTGTAACGTCTATTGCAAGTTCTGTGCGTTTTGGCGGTCGGAAAAACAGGCCGACGCCTACGTCATCACGCACGACGAGATCGACAAAAAAATCGAGGAAACCGTCGCGCTGGGGGGCACGCAGATTCTCATGCAGGGCGGGCATCATCCCAAGCTGGACAAACAATGGTACCTCGACCTGTTGTCACACATCCGGGCCAAGTTTCCGCAAATCAACATTCACGCCTTCAGCCCAAGTGAGTTCATCCACTTTCGAGATGTATTCGACGAACCGCTCGAGACGTTGATAAGGGATTTCCGCGATGCCGGTTTGGGCTCCATCCCCGGTGGCGGTGGTGAGATACTGGTGGACGAGGTCCGCAACCGCATCGCGCCGCTGAAGGCAATGAGCGACGACTGGCTGGAGGTAATGGCCATCGCGCACAAACTGGACATGGCCACCACGGCGACGATGATGTTTGGGCACGTGGAAAACATCGAGCACCGCGTCGAGCATCTCGAGCGAGTGCGCCGGCAGCAGGATGAAACCGGCGGCTTCACGGCGTTCATCGCATGGACGTTTCAGGCCGAGAACACAAAGCTCAAGGCACCGACCGTTGGCTCAAACGAATACTTGCGGATGCAGGCTCTCAGCAGGATCTACCTCGACAACGTGCCCAACATCCAAAGCTCATGGGTGACGCAGGGGCTGGAGATCGGTCAAGTGGCGCTGAAATATGGTGCAAATGATTTAGGCAGTATCATGATCGAGGAAAACGTAGTCTCCGAAGCAGGCACGACTTTTTGCATGGGCGTTGCTGACATGCAGCGTTTAATCGAGGGCATGGGTTACCGGGCTCGGCAGCGTGACAATTGGTATCGCTTGGTTGCTAGCCAAGCCGCAGCGGCATGATTAATTTGAAACAACAGAAAAGAGACCGAACATTGGAGCGCTTGGCCAAGCGCCTGGCTGTGGTATCGCTTGGCTTGGCCTTGGTCGTAGTCGTCGGCTGTCGTTCCCCCAAGGGAGACAAGGAGACATTCAGCCTCAACGATCGTGTCACGTACAACGCCGCGTATGACGAGGAACTGGATTTCATTTTTACACTTTCAGAAAAAGGTAAATGGGAGGAGGCCGAGGCGGAAATGGGGTTGTTGCTGCAAAAGCACCCGGACGACGCCACGCTACAACGCATCAGCGAATGGGTGACCACGCAGAAAACACTGTTGCGCCAGCAGGCCGTCGAGGATCGCATCCGCAGTATCAATGCCAGGCAGACCGGCATGAACCCCTCCCTCAAGGAGTTGTGGAAGGAGAGCAAGGATCGGGGTCTGCCGCCGAGAAAGGATCTGCGTGACGCGTTGGAGATGATCGAGGCCACGCCGTATGTGCCGGAAACATATGGCAAGCAGATCACGAAAAAAGGATTCCTCTTTGACGCCAACAGTGAACGAGGCCGGATGTCCGCCCTGTTAAAAAGCTCGGTGACCGTGAAGGTGGACAATCAGCCAATTCAGCAGATCCTGTTCGACATCGGCAAGGCGCATGGAATCAATTTCGTCGCGGATCAGGAAATGGAGCCGTTACAGCAGAAGCTGACGCTGAACCTCGAGAAGGTGAATCTCGGCGAATTGCTGGCCTACATCTCGCGCAACACCGGCGTGAAATTTCAAGTTGGCGATGACTTGATCTGGGTGATCGATGGCAAGGCCTCGAAGGAACTGATCGAGGAGACGCGGTTCTATCGGCTGCGAAAAGGCTTCATCGTCCCGGCGCAGTTTGGTCCGGACGAAGTCGTGTCGGTGACCACCACACCGGCTGAAGGCCCAAGCGTTACCAAGGAAACCGCGACGTACGAAAAATTTGTCAACGACAGCAAGTCGCAGAACCCATCCATCGAAGAAGCGATTGAAAAGTTTTTCAAGGGCGAGTTCATGATCGATTACGAGCGCAACCTGATCGTGGCCACAGGCACACCGACCCAGTTTGAGTTGTTGGAGAAGATCATCGCAGAGTTCGACCGGCCGATTCAGCAGGTGCTGATCGAGGCACGGTTTATCACCATTTCAGAGGCGGCGTTCCTTGACCTGGGTTTTCGCTGGGCCTCGAGCATCGCCAACGGCGCGATCAAGGATCAGACCGGCATCAGCCGCGGAACGCTGGGCGGCGAGGAAGGCATGCTTACTCGAGTGACGCTCCGGAATGTTTTTCAGGACAGCGACATCCTCTCGTCGACCGACCTCTCTGCGGCACTCACGGCGCTCGAGCAAAGCGGCGAGAGCCAACTACTGAGCGCGCCGCGCCTGACGCTATTGAACAACCGGCCCGGCCGTATCAACGACGGTGAGGTCAACTATTACTATGAGCAGTTCACCATCGAGGAGACCGTGCTTGAGCGGGTGTCCACCGCGCGGCTTGTGCCAACCGGCAAGCCGAGCAAGATCACGGCCGGCGTTTCGCTCGATGTCGTGGCCAGTATTGGCGGCGACGGGCAAAGCATCCTGATGGCCCTGCACCCGGTGGTAAATCAAAACGTCAGCTACGTTTCGCTAGACGGCCAGACGGTTGAGGAGGTGGACAAAACAGACGACAACCGAATGCAGATTTTCCTACCAAAATGGCGCACGCAGGAGTTATCCACACGCGTGGTGGTGGGTTCCGGGCAAAGCATCATGATGGGCGGCGTGCTCGAGCGCGAGCAGCGCACCGTGGTCGAGTCGGTGCCAATCCTCGGCAACATCCCCGGTTTGGGGGCATTGTTTCGCAAGCGTGCCACACTCGATAAACCACGGTATTTGCTGATATTCGTGACCGCCACACTGATCGACGAGGACGGCTCCTTTATCACTTACGCCAAGCCGCAGGAAGGGCCGGTTGCGCCGGTCAGGGTTCCCTCTGCGCCGGGCACACCCGGCGTGACCGCGTTTCCTCCCAAGCCCAAGCCGGAACCCAAGCCGGCTGAGCCCGCGCCGGAACCGGCAGCCCCGGACACCAAGCCCAAGTCCAGCCCGTCTCCTCCACAATAATTTTGCGCTTGGCCAGGCGCTTGGCCAAGCGGCAACGGGCTTGATTTTTTGTAGCCAAGCGCGACGATGGCCCGGCCCAAGTACGGGCAACGCAACCCCAAGCAAATCTTATGTCCAAGATCGAGCGCGCGCTCATTTCCGTTTCCGACAAAACCGATCTCGTTCCATTCGCAGAGGTGCTCTCCCGTGCCGGGGTGGAAATCCTCTCGACCGGAGGCACGGCCAAGGTGCTGCGTGAAGCCGGCATCGAGGTGATGGATCTCAGTGACTACACCGGCTTCCCGGAAATGCTCGACGGGCGCGTGAAGACGCTGCACCCGATGGTGCACGGCGGGTTACTTTACCTTCGCGAAAATGACGATCACGTCGCCACAACTCAGGAGCACGGCATCAAGCCAATCGACCTCGTCGTCGTAAACCTCTATCCGTTTGAGCAGACAGTGGACAAGCCCAACGTCACGCTCGAGAATGCCATTGAGAATATCGACATCGGCGGCCCGTCGATGCTGCGCAGCGCGGCGAAGAATCACCAGAGTGTCACTGTTGTGGTGGACCCTGGTGACTACGGCCGTGTGGCGGATCAAATTTCGTCCGATGGCAATACTTCGCTTGAGTTGCGCCGGGAGTTGGCGGTGAAAGTTTACTCTCGAACCTCTGCATACGACGGCGCCATCGCGTTGCACTTGGCCAATGTTTACGCTGCGGATCAGCCTGAAACCGATCTGCCCGACAAGCTCGTAGTCCGGGCCGACAGGACGCAGGATTTGCGCTACGGCGAAAACCCCCACCAGCGCGCCGCGCTCTACGGCCGGTTCGGAGAATTTTACGAGCAGTTGCACGGCAAGGCACTGTCGTACAACAACATCCTAGACCTGACAGCCGCCGCGCACTTGATCGTCGAGTATGATGCCGACCTGCCGACATTGGCCATCCTCAAGCACACAAACCCATGCGGTCTTGGTCAGGCGGAAGCGTTGGCAGAGGCTTGGGACAAGGCCTTTGCCACCGATAAACAGGCACCGTTTGGTGGGATCATCGCCTGCAACACAGAGCTCGACCTGGCCACCGCGGAGCAGATCAGCGAGATTTTCACCGAGGTGATCGTGGCTCCCGATTTTTCAGACGACGCATTGGGGTTGTTGCAGCAAAAGAAGAATCTGCGCCTGGTGAAAATGAAATTGAATCCGGCCAACGCCGTGCCATGGGATGTCCGCTCCGTAGGTGCCGAGTCGTTTCTCGTGCAGGAGCGTGACCTCAAAAAGACCTCAGCGGTCGACCTCGAAGTGGTCACGGAAAGACACCCCACTGAGGACGAACTCAAGGCGATGCTTTTCGGTTGGCGTGCTGTGAAGCACCTGAAATCAAACGCCATCCTTTATGCCGGAAAGGATCGCACGCTTGGCGTGGGGGCCGGGCAAATGAGCCGCGTGGACTCCAGCCGGATTGCCGTGTGGAAGGCCGGCGAGGCGGGTCTTGATTTGAAGGGCAGCGCGGTTTGCAGCGACGCTTTTTTCCCGTTTGCAGATGGCCTTATCGCCGCTGCAGAGGCCGGAGCGACGGCGGCGATTCAGCCGGGGGGATCCAAACGCGACGACGAAGTCATTGCTGCAGCCAACGAACGCGGCATGGCCATGGCCTTCACCGGCGGTCGACACTTCAAGCATTAACGCTTGGCCAGGCGGACGCGTGTTAACCCAACGATCATGGCACCCTGAGTCGCTGCTTTGGCTGGGGTGCATCCTGATGGTCACGCTCGGCATCGGCGGCGGTTTGGCCGGTTTTGCCGAGGCAGGGTCGGTGGAACAAATGGCGGTGAACGTGGCGGTGATGCCATTGTCCATTTTTATTTCGATCATCGCGTGGATGTTCATCAGCGCGAAGTTTTACGATCAACCAATTCGCTTCAAAGAAACCTTTGGCCTGAATCGCGGCAAACTCACAACATGCCTCGTCGCTGGATTGGCGGGGGGAATTGTGATCGTTCTTGTGGCACCGATCTTTTCGATTCTCACTAGCGTGATCATTCAGGCGTTCGGCGAAACTCCGCAGGGACAAAAACTGGTGACAGTGATCTCGGAGCAATCCCAAACTGAGGGAGGGATCGTATTTTTGATTTTCTTCGTGATCATGGCGGTGGTCGTCGCGCCGATTGGGGAGGAAATTTTATTTCGTGGCATCCTTTATCCGTCCATCAAACAAAATGGTTACCCAAAGGTGGCAGCCATTGGAACGGCGCTTCTTTTTGGGTTGTTCCACGTTAACCTGCTGACGTTTTTGTCGTTAACTTTCGTGGGGTTGGCGTTGATTTTTATTTACGAGAAAACGGACAATCTATTGGCTCCCATCTTGGCGCATGCGTTGTTTAATGGAGTGAATGTGCTTCTGATTTTAGTGACAACGAAATATTTTCCAGAGCCCGCTGTGATACAGTGATGAGTGACGAGACGAAAAGCCTAAGCGAATTTGAGTTGATCACCCGCCTGAAAAGCGGACTACCGACAAACGATTCAGTCATCGTCGGTGCAGGAGATGATTGTGCCGTGATCGATGCAGGCGTGTCCGGCAAATGGCAGCTTCACAAGACCGATGCCATCGTGGAGGGGATTCATTTCACCCGCGAGACCGCCCCGGAGAAAGTCGGTCACAAGGCGCTTGGCCGGGCACTCAGCGATATCGCCGCGATGGCCGGCACGCCACGCTGGGCCACGGTAACGCTTGGCCTGCCGGATGGGTTTGACGGCGAAATGGTCGAGGCAATCTACGAGGGCATCAACCGCTTGGCCAAGCGGCACGAGGTTGCTGTGGTAGGGGGTGAGACGGTTTCCAACCCGGAGCGCTTGGCGATCAGTGTGGCCGTGGTTGGCGAGGTGGATCGCACAAAATGTGTCCTACGCGCCGGAGCCAAGCCGGGTGATGGCATCTGGGCCACCGGCGAATTAGGCGGATCGTTGGAGGGGCATCATTTGGATTTTTCACCGCGCTTGGCCGAAGGGCGGTGGCTGGCGGAACATTTTTTACCAAGTTCGATGATCGATCTTAGCGATGGGCTTGCCGGCGATCTCGGGCATCTTTTGGACGCGGCCAATGCCGGGGCTGAGTTGCTGGAAAACGCACTGCCCATTCGCCGTGAGGCAAGGCTGCGAGCCCGAGAATCGGATGCCGCCAAGCCGCCGCTGATCGCCGCGCTGACTGATGGTGAAGACTACGAGCTTTGTTTCACGCTCGGGCAGGGCAATGCCGTGGCGTTACTGGATCAATTTCGAAAAGCGTTCCCCGACACTCCTATCAGTTGCATCGGCAGGATCATCGAAGAGCCGGGATTGAAGATAAAACAAAAGGACGGCACGAAGGAGTTTGCCACCCGTGGTTTCGTTCATTTCCAATAGCCCCGACGAGACATTCCAACTCGGTCGAGAATGGGCAGCGGACGTCGCTGCCGGTTGGGTGATCGGTCTGATGGGCGATTTGGGCACGGGCAAAACGCAACTGGTCAAGGGACTCGCGGCAGGGCTGGGAATTGAGGCAATAGTGAATTCGCCGACGTTCGCCTTGCTGCAGGAACATAACGAGGGGCGATTGCCACTGGCCCACATCGACCTTTATCGACTCGAATCACAGTCAGAAATTGTCGGGGCCGGTCTGGAGCATTTCCTGACTGCCCCTGACGGCGTTGCCGTTGTCGAATGGTACGAACGGTGGCTGGCTGGTGGCTGGCAGCCCGGGGAACCGTTTCCTGAGTCTGCGCGGCCCACGGACGGCGCGACATTGCGATTGGTGAACCTAACCGATGAAGGCCAGACACGAAGGAGTATTGAGTATGAAGATTTTGGCAATTGAATTTTCATCTGACCACCGGAGCGTCGCCGTGCTGGACGGTGACAACTTGCTTGCCGAAAAAACAATCACGGAAGGCAGGAACACGGCGGCGGTTCAATTGATTGAGGAGACATTGACTGCGGCGGGAACTGGTCGGACGGACATCGAGTGCATCGCCGTTGGGATCGGCCCCGGATCGTACACCGGCATCCGAGCGGCGATCGCGCTGACACAAGGTTGGCAGCTAGCTACTGACGTCAAGGTGCGGGCGGTGGATAGTTTGGAGGCGTTGGCCCTTGGCCTGCAAAATGAAGGTGAACGCGGGGTCATCACCTTCGCCGTCGATGCCGCCCGTGGCGAATTTTATCTGACCAAGTTTGAACTGAAGGAGAGCGGAATGGAAAATCTCGAACCGACGCGCTTGGCCAAGCGCGATGAATTTGAGGCGTTGCTGGAAAGTGGCCAACCGGTCATCGGGCCAAGCTTGGCCGGAAAATACCCAGCCGTGACTGAGCAGTTTCCTTCGGCTGAATTTGTCGGTCGCTTGGCCGCCAAACGGGCGGAGTTCATCTCGGCGTCCGAGCTGGAGCCGGTTTATCTCCGCGAGGTGGACTTTGTGAAAGCACCTCCGTTGCGCGTGATCCCGCCGGTTTAAGCCAAGCGCTTGGCCAAGCGCAATCGTCAGCTCTCGATGACGTTGATCTCGACTGGCTCGACGCTCACCCCTCGGCGTTCCAGCCAAGCGACAGCTTTTTTCACGTCGTTGGCCAAGCCGTCCAATTCAAGGCAAACCAAACCAATTTCGCCAGTGACACTCGCCTGGCGGACGTTGGTGATGACCGGGAATTTTTGTGACAACTCCCAGACGACCGGCTTGGTGATGAGCCGCTGTGGGAACATCAGCCACAGTCGCGCGGTCTTCCGCGGGTTGGCAGCGCGCTTGGCCTTGGCAGTCGGCTTAGTTTTTCGAACTGCTTTCTTCGCGGCCTTGCGTGCCGGCTTGGCTGCCTTCTTTTTGGCTGCCATGACTTTTGCCTTAACCCCCCG
>JAPPPH010000279.1:14640-20647 GCA_028817635.1 Verrucomicrobiales bacterium
TGAGCTTACGAAGCGGTGGGGGGATGCGTACGGTTGCTGCCATTCTAATAAATCGTTACTTGGTTTTTACTTTTAAGTCAGGCTCGATCAGCTCTTCGAACTCCCTCAAGCTCGGCTTGATTTCATCCGGTTTGCCAACGTGGCCCTGCACGGCGTCGAGCGTCTTGAGGCCGTTGCCGGTCACACAAAGGACAACGGAATCCTCGGCGGGAATCTTGCCCGAGGCAACCAGTTTCTTGGCTGTGCCAACGGTCACGCCGCCGGCGGTCTCGGTGAAGATGCCTTCGCATTCGGCAAGTGCCTTCATCGCATCGCGAATCTCGTCATCGCTGACATCGTCTGAGGCGCCGCCGGTTTCCTTCATCACCTTCAGCGCATAAAAGCCGTCCGCCGGCGTGCCGATGGCGAGCGACTTGGCAATAGTGTCCGGCTTGACCGGCTTGAAGAAATCTTTGCCATCCTTGTACGCGGCAGAGATCGGTGAACAGCCTGTGGCCTGCGCGCCGTGCACGACCGGCTTGGTGTCCTTGGCGAGGCCTAACTTGATCAACTCCTGATAACCCTTGTGAATCTTTGTGAGCAGCGAGCCGGAGGCCATTGGTGCCACGGTGTGCTGTGGCAGTTTCCAATTCAACTGCTCGGCGATCTCGAACGCCATGCTTTTCGATCCCTCGGCGTAGTACGGGCGCATGTTCACGTTGACGAATGCCCAGCCGTACTTGCCGGCGATCTCCGCGCAAAGGCGGTTCACCTCATCATAATGTCCGCGGATACCCACCACGCGTGCGCCGTAGATGAGTGAGTTGAGAATCTTACCCTCCTCCAGGTCGGCGGGAATGAACACGAACGAGTCCAACCCGGCCGAGGCGGCGTTGGCGGCAACCGAGTTGGCGAGGTTGCCGGTTGAGGCACAAGCCACGGTATCAAACCCAAGTTCACGCGCTCGACTCAGGGCCACGCTTACCACACGATCCTTGAACGACAGAGTCGGGTAATTGACCGCATCGTTTTTCACCCATGCCTCGCGCACGCCGAGCCATTTGGCCAGGCGGTCGGCTTTGACCAACGGCGTGTATCCGACGCCCGTGCCCACTGTCGGTTCTTCGGCAACAGGCAGGAGTTCACGGAAGCGCCACATCGTTTGTGGGCGCTTGGCCAAGGCGTCCTTGGTCAGTGACTTTTTGATTTTGTCGTAGTCGTAGGCCACCTCGAGCGGGCCGAAATCGAACTCGCAAACGTGGGTTGCCTCGAGCGGATATTCCCGCCCGCACTCGCGGCACTTGAGTGCCTTCATGAATCCTGATTTTTTACTCATGCCTGTTTTCTCCGTGCGAAAGTTGGGAGTGGCGGGGACAAAAAAAATCCCCTTCCCGGAAGACGAGAAGGGGTGAAGAAATTCTTCGCGATCTCGTCCCATTTTCCCCTGACGCTGCCGTCGGGCTGGAATTGGCACCTCGTCGTTGGATTCGCATTCCAACCGGTTGCCGTGGCGTCACAGGGCCAGATCCCTCAGCCACTCTTAATGAGATGCTGCCGAAGCAGCGGGGCGAATGAAGCTAAAATCAGGCCAAGGTGTCAACTCATATTTCGAATTCCGGAGTTTTGAGCACCGTATTTTTTCCGAATGGAATGCGGAGCCAAATCCGTTCGTGCACGTAGTACACCGCGATCTTGGCCACGAACTCAATCCCCCCAATCTTAAGCGCCGTGTCTGTTTCCCCTGTGATGAGATAGGCGATTACCATGGTCGAAAAAGTCGCAACCAAGCGCCACGTAAACCCCTTGAGCACGCTGCGCACCGGCGATTCTGTGATAATCTGAGTTTCTTTTCCTGACATATTTCCCAATAAAACGGGCTGAAAACCCGCAAGGCCCGGGAGAGTACATTTAATTCCTACTATGTCAATAGAGTATATGATTATTCTGGCAGCTCCATTTTTGGTTGTTGTTCGCGCTTAGCCAAGTTTTGCTCTCTCGGATGTTGCGCTTGGTTCCTCTGCTTATCGCTTGGCTTGTCGTCTCTGGCTTGGCCAAGGGCGCCGAGCCAACGGCCGAAAAAAGTGATCTACCCCGTATTCCTCCCACTGAGCCTAAAAATGTCATAAGCACTTTTTCGATTCGCGAGGGGTTCGATATCCAACTGGTTGCCTCTGAGCCATTAGTGGTGGATCCGGTGGCTATGGCATTTGACGAGTACGGCCGACTGTACGTGGTTGAGATGATCGGTTACTCGGAACACCGCGATGACCGGCTTGGTAGGGTGAGATTGCTTGAGGATGAAAACGGGGACGGCCGGTTTGATCGATCGACCGTATTTGCTGCCGACCTCGCTTGGCCAACCGCCGTGGCTTGTTTTGACGGCGGCGTGTTTGTCGGGGCTACGCCGGACATCCTTTACCTGAAGGACACCGACGGCGACCGAAAAGCGGACGTACGCAACGTGGCGTTGACAGGATTTGGTGCAGGCGTGAAGCGGCTCAATATGCAGTCTTTGATGAACAGCTTTCGCTGGGGTCTGGACAACCGAATACATGGCTCGGCCAGCGGCACACCGGGGAAGGTGCGGGTGCCGTCCAGGCCCGAATTGGAAACCGTCTCATTTGTGCGCTCTGATTTTTCGTTCGATCCAAGAACGTTGGAGTTCAGATTGGAGAGTGGAGGGGCACAGCATGGGATGGACTTCGATGCTGTTGGCAGGAAGTTCGTTTGTAGCAACAGCCGTCACATCATGCAGGTAATGCATGAACAGAGGTATGTTGGGCTCAACTCATTTTTTGTTCCGACAACTCCGTTGCAGGAAATCGCGGTGGATGGTGCAGCGGCCCCCGTTTTTCGTCGCAGCCCAGACGAGGCTTGGCGGGTGATCCGCACGCGTTGGCGTGTGGATGGAAAAGTGGGCGGGCCGATCGAGGGCGGCGGTCGTCCGTCCGGCTACTTCACTGCGGCGACCGGCATCACGATTTACGATGGCCACGCCTGGCCGCAGGATTTTTCCGGGGACGCCTTCATCGCGGACTGCGGGAGCAATCTCATTCACCGAAAGAAACTTCAACCGGCTGGAATAAGCTTCATGGCGAGACGCCCGGACGATGAGCGTGACCGGGAGTTTCTCGCCTCGACGGATAACTGGTTTCGGCCTGTGCAGATGGAGGTCGGCCCGGATGGTGCGTTGTACATCGCCGACATGTACCGCGAAGTGATCGAGCACCCTTGGTCATTGCCGCGGGGAATCAAGCAGCACATCGACCTCGACAGTGGCAATGATCGGGGCCGGATTTACCGCATCGTGCCCGATATTTTTGTGCAGCCGGCGTTGCCAGCGCTTGGCCAAGCGACTGGTGCCGAGTTGGTTGCGATGTTGGATCATCCAAACGGCTGGCATCGCAGCACGGCGGCACGCCTGTTATACGAAAGACAAAACCAGACAGCCATTGCACCGTTGCGCCGCTTGGCCAAGCGCGGGAAAACTGACCTTGGCCGAATGCACGCATTGCATGCGTTGGCCGGACTGAATGCGTTGGCGGTCGAAGACGTGACGGCAGCGATGGCGGATGGCTCCCCAGTTGTTCGGGGTCACGGCGTGCGCTTGGCTGAACAGTTTTTGCCCAAGCGCAAACCCGGTGTTGCAGGAGCAGCCGATGAGGACAAAATGATTCTCGGGCACTTGGTTCGGCTGGCGGGGACACGGGATTCGTTTGTCCAATACCAGTTGGCCTGGACGCTTGGCACGGTTGACTTCCCCGCCAAGACGGAAGTGTTGGCATCGTTATTCCGTCAGGCGGGGGCGGACTATTGGCAGCTCCCCGCGTTGTTCAACGCGACGACTGAACGGCATGGGCAACTGATCGATGGACTGGAGGCTGATGCGGCGTTGAAGGCCAACCCGTACAGGGGAATGATTCTAAAGAATCTGCATGCAATGAAGGAGGGCCGCCTGGCCCAGTTTGTTGTCCCTAAAAAACGGACGGCCAGTGTGCTGCCAATTTTCAAACCAAGTGGGATTGTCAACCCGGACCGGGCCAAGGTGGTGGAACAGTTTCGTCCGGCTTTGGCCAAGCGCGGGAAAGCTGAGCTTGGCCGGAAGGTTTTTGAGCAACGATGCGGGGCGTGCCATCAACTCGGGGGAGTGGGGCAGGCCATCGGGCCCGACTTGAGGGCGTCGAGGTCAAATGGGGCGGAGCAAATGCTCATTCACCTGATCGACCCCAACCGGGAGGTCGCGGCGCAGTACGTCCTGCATGAGGTTCGCACCGCGAATGGGCGGGAGACGATCGTCGGCAGCATCCGATTCATGAATGATGTAGTCATCCAAGTGGGGTTGCCTGACGGCTCGGAGCGGCAGTTGCTTCGCTCGGAAGGCGATGAAGTAAAATCCATCGGACGATCGTTGATGCCGGAGGGACTGGAGGCGGGCTTGAGCGTGGCGCAAATGGCGGATCTCCTCGCCTGGCTGCAGGAGGCGGAGTAATGAACGCAAAAAGGCAGCGCCGCGAAGGCGCTGCCCAGTTGTTGCACGAGAGCCGGTTATCTTCGAATGTGAAGGCCGGGTTCCCTAGGTTTTCCCTCCTTGGAAAAGTTTAATTGATCAGTCTTAGGGCCATCTGCGGCATGATATTCGCTTGCGCCAACATCGCCGACCCGCTCTGGACGAGAATATTGTAGCGGGCCATGCGAGTGGTTTCCTCGGCGACGTTGGTGTCGAGGATGCGGCTGTTGGTCGCAGTTAGGTTTTCATTCAACAGGGACAATTGTCCGCGGGTGACGTTAAGCCGTTGAATGTTTGCGCCGATGCGTGCCCGCATGTTGGCCAGGTTTTGGATGGCCGTCTGGATATTGCTCAGGGCGGAGCCGGCGCTGGTGGTGTTAGTAATGCTGGTGGTCGAGTTGGTGTAGGCCTGTGCGAGTCCGGTGGCGGTCGTGCTCGAGTTCATGTCGATCTCGTTCATCGTGAACGTATTCGCATCACTGTCGATCGTGACGGCCATGCCGGAGCTGTCGAACAGGGTCACGCCATTGAATTGTTTCTGCCCAATGTCGCTAATGTAGTTTTGCAACTGGGTGAACTCGACAGAGTAGTTTGAACGGTCGGTGTTCGTCTTGGTGACATCCTGTGCCAGCATGGACAGTTCGCTCATGCGATCGAGGCCTAGCTGTACTTTTTGTATGAAACCGTCCTGCGTTTGTGAGAAGGAGATCGCGTTGGCGATATTCGTCATCGCAGCTGTGTTTCGGTTGATTTGAGCCCCGAATTTGATGCTCATCGCCAAGCCGGCGGCATCGTCCTCTGGTGAGATTATCCGGGTTCCGGAAGTCAGCCTTGTAAGGGCTTGTGTTAAGTTTCGCTGGGATTCCTCCAGCAGGCGGGCTCCATTGGCGGCCGCCAGGTTCGTATTAATAATCATTCCGACAAATCCATTTGTCGTTAGTTCGACGGCTTCCTTGCCATCGGTGAACCTTTAGGATGGGTGATTCACAAACCGTTGAGGAACTGTTCCTCGTGCAACTGAATGAAGTATCGGCACGAGGCGGGATTACTTTAGCAGAAAAGTAATTTTTTCTGCGGCGGGCTTAGGTGCGCTTTTTTTTGGCGCGCCCCTTTTTTCGAAGGGAGCGAAGGGTGTTGAGGTTCTCAACGTCTTCGTGCAGGTCAGGAGACTTGGGGGTCTCGAGGCAGGCCGGGGTGTCGGCGAACCGCGCATCGTTGACGATGTGCTTGAAAGCATTTTTGCCGATCAACCCGTGGCCGATGTGATCGTGTCGGTCGACCCGCGAATCGAGATCGGTCTTCGAGTCGTTCAAGTGAAAGGCAAGCACCTGATCCAGCCCGATCATCTTTTCCACCTCGTCGATGGCGGTGTCCCAGCCCTTGGGTTTGCGAATGTCGTAGCCGGCGGCAAAAAAATGTGCCGTGTCGAGGCAGACCCCCAATCGCTCCGGCTGTCTCACCTTTTCAAAAATATAATCCAAGTGCCTGATCTGGTGTCCAAGGCAGGTGCCCTGCCCAGCG
>JAPPPH010000279.1:20657-26249 GCA_028817635.1 Verrucomicrobiales bacterium
CTCGACGTATCGCGCCGCCCGCCGTCTGCTCCCGCGCGGTGTATCAGGTAGCCGGCGTGGCCGAAGACTGTCCCGACATCGCCCTTGGCCAGCTCGACCCTGAAACGCTCGGCGTCGGCTGGCTTGGGCGGTTTGCCGAACCACTGCATGTTGCTCTTCACAAAAATCTGTGTGCTTTCGCAATCGACGGAGCGGGCGCGTTCAATCGCTTTCCAGGCGCCGCCGGCGGTTGACATGTGGGATCCGAGCTTCATTTTTGAGCGCTTGGCCAAGCAAAGCGGAGCGGCAGCATGCGGGGCGGCGGCGGAGCGGTAAAGCGTTGAGTGCCGAATCCGCTTGGCCAAGCGCAGGCGGCTTTTTACTCTCGCTTGGCCAAGCGCAACGCGACCATGAGCAAACCCAGCGACAGCACCAGTCAACAATACGCCGAGGATCCGACGGTGTTCGATGAGGTGGTCGTCGGCATCTTCCGAAGCTCGCACGAGGGGAAGTACATTTATGCCAACTGCCGCCTGGCTGAGTTGTACGGGTACGATTCGCCCGCGGCGCTGATCGAGGCGATCGGCGACATTGAGGGCCAGCTCTACGTGGATCCGAATCAGCGTGAGTTGTTCCTCAACCTCATCCGGGTGCAGGGCAGAATTGAGCAGTTTGAGTCAGAGATTCTCCGGAAGGACGGATCGCGAATCTGGATTTCTGAAACGGCGCGCGAAGTTTGCGATGCTGCAGGCGAGTCACTTTTCTACGAGGGGACGGTTCAGGATATTACAGAACAAAAAAGGGCGGAGCTGGAGCTGCGCCGATCTGAGATTTTGTTTCATTCACTGGTGGAGAATCTGCCGCAGAAAATTTTCCGGAAGGATGCCGGCGGCAAGTTTGTTTTCGCCAATAACGGGTTTTGCGAGGAGTTGGGCAAGACGAGGCGGGAGATCATCGGCAAAACCGACTTCGATTTTTTTCCTGCCGACCTCGCCAACAAATACCGCGAGGACGACTTTGGCATCATGGAAAGCGGCAAGTCGCTCGACACGGTGGAGGAACACGTAGCGGCAGACGGGGAGAAGGCTTGGGTGCATGTGGTCAAGACGCCCACCTACGATGAGGCCAGCCGATGCTCCGGGGTGCAGGGAATTTTCTGGGATGTCACCCTACAGAAACGCACAGAGATGGCGTTGGCGCACGAACGTGACTTGTTGCGTACGCTGCTCGACAGCATTCCGGACCGGATATATTTCAAAGACAGTAACAGCCGGTTTTTGATGATCAGCCGAGAGCTGGCCAAAGACTTCGGGCTGGGGAGACCGGAGGATGCGGTCGGGAAGACCGACGCGGACTTTTTCAGTGTGGAACACGCCAAGCTTGCGTTGGAGGATGAGCTGAAGATTTTAAAGAGCGGCAGGGCAATCATCGGCAAAACGGAAAAGGAAACCTGGAATGACGGCAGTGTTGGGTGGGTGTTGACGACCAAGATGCCGATGCGAAACCCGGAGGGTAAAATCATAGGTACATTTGGCGTATCAAAGGACATCACACCGCTCAAGGAGGCGGAGGGTCAACTGGCGCACGCGAGGGATGCCGCGCTTGAGTCCGCCAAGGTGAAGGCTGAATTTCTGGCGAACACTAGCCACGAGATCCGCACGCCAATGAACGCGATCATCGGCATGACAGGGTTGCTGCTTGATACGTCTTTGAACGAGCAGCAGCGTGATTTTCTCACGACCATCCGGGACAGCGCCGACGCGCTCCTCGAGATTATAAACGACATTCTAGATTTTTCAAAAATCGAAGCGAAGAAACTGGACATTGAAAAAGTGCCATTCGATCTGAGGGAGACGGTGGAAAGTACAATTGATCTTTTGGCGGAACGCTCCCAGAGCAAGGGCTTGGTGTTGGGCTGTCTGGTTTATGAGGACGTTTGGACTCGCGTGGTGGGTGACCCCGGTCGACTCCGGCAAATCCTGACAAACCTTGTTGGCAACGCGATCAAGTTTACCGAACAGGGGGAGGTGATGGTGAAGATTCAACAGGAACGGGAGACAGCCTCCCGTGTGGATTTGTTGATCGAGATTGTCGACACCGGCATCGGTATTTCCGAAGAGTTTCAGAAGAAATTATTCCAGCCGTTCACGCAGGCGGACGGATCGCTAACGCGCCGTTATGGCGGCACCGGCCTTGGCCTGACGATTTCAAAACAGCTCTCCGAGATGATGGGCGGCGAGATCGGCCTTGAGAGCAAACTTGGCCAAGGATCCACTTTTAAAATCAAGCTGCCGTTTCAAAAGGACAACAGCGGAGAAGTAACATCAGAGGATGAGCTGTTGACCGGGCTCAACATTCTGATCGTGGACGACAACGAAACCAACCAACAGATTCTGAATCACCAACTCCGAGCGCGCCGCGTCAAGACCACCGAGGCACAGAGCGTCGATGAAGCCATGAGCCTGCTTCAGCAACAGGCGTCCACGGAAGCTCCGTTTCAGGTCGTGATCCTAGATTGCCAGATGCCGGACGTCGATGGCCTGTCGTTGTCACGGTCGATCAAGGACGACCTTTTGTTCGCCGAGGTCAAAATCATTTTGCTCACATCCATGGGGCAATCGATTGACAGTGAAGAGTGGAGGCGTTCGGGGGTTGATGCCTGCATGGTCAAGCCGGTGAAACAGACCCGCCTCCTGAAGAGCATCGCGAAGTTGCTGACCGGGGAGGGAGACTCCGGCACCTCGAAGGAGGCCAAACCGGTCGAGGCCAAGTCGTTGCGTATCCTTGTCGCCGAGGACAACACAGTGAACCAGAAGGTGATCCTGCTGCAGTTGAAAAAATTGGGCTACAGCGCGGACGCCGTGGCCAACGGGCTTGAGGCGGTCGAGGGCGTGCGCAAGATTCCATATGATGTCGTGTTGATGGACTGCCACATGCCGGAGATGAACGGGTACGAGGCAACGCGTGCCATCCGGCAGATGAGCGGCCGTGCCCAACTCACACGGATTATTGCGGTCACGGCCAACGCCGACCCCGAGGAACGCCGCAAGTGCCTCGACGTGGGGATGGACGATTACCTGATCAAGCCGATCAATCTGGAAAAACTGAAGAACGCGATGGGCGGAATCGCAAGCGACGTCGGCGCGGCGCAGGGGGTCGTGACAGCCTCCGATGCTGATGCGATAGTTGAGGGGCTAAAGTCGTTCGGGGATGCCGCCGTGATTGGTGAATTGATCGATCTTTTCCTTGGCGATGCCCCCGGGAAAATTGCCCAGGCACAAAAGGCGATTGACTCGGAGAACGCCGCCGAGACACGGGAGGCGATTCATTCGCTCAAGGGCAGTGCGCGCAACCTGCACGCAGAAGCGTTGGCCCGTGCGTGTGAAAATCTGGAGCAACAATCTAAGAAGGGGAGACTTGAGTCAGCCGCAGCCGACCTCAAGCGTATCGAGGAGGAGTTGCAAAAGGTCATTGCCGTGCTCGAGGGAGAGAAGGTCCGGCTAGGTCTTTAGCAGCTTGTTGCGTCTGCGCCCGAGGAGATGCCAAGCGGCCAGTCCGGCCAGGGCTGCCCAGCCAAGCGATTGGCCAAGCGGCGCACCGAACACCACAGTGGCATTAAACCACATGAACGCCATGAACCCATGGGTGACACCTCCAAGCCAGGCGGGCCGCGCCTCATGACTGCGCTTGGCCAAGTGCCACCAGACGCAGTCCCCCAGCCAGACAAGCGTGAAGGCGTAGTTGAAATACAGCCCCACGCCTGTGTTTGTTCCGGTGACTTTGGCGGTTTGCCGGGCAGTGGCGGCGAGCGCTTGGCTGTGG
This sequence comes from Verrucomicrobiales bacterium, assembly GCA_028817635.1. Classification (GTDB taxonomy): domain Bacteria; phylum Verrucomicrobiota; class Verrucomicrobiia; order Limisphaerales; family UBA1096; genus UBA1096. The sequence goes on from JAPPPH010000279.1 coordinate 24,459, forward strand.
CTCCATTCGTGCTCAAAGTGAAAGGCGCAGACGAAGTGAGCCATGAAGATTCCAAGGCCAAGCGACCACAGGCAGAAGGCGCTTGGCCAGGCGCCTGGTTCACGGCGATCCGGCCATTTGGCCAAGGCGCCCACATAGCACGCCAAGGCCATGAAAGCCGTTAGTCGAATTGCCAAATCCGCACCGCTCATGCGTGTGAAATAATCAACCCGGCCGTAGGGAGCGAGTTTTTTTGCGGCCACGGGATAAACCCCTTGACGGGCTGAAAAAATAGTTTCACTAATTGGCTGCACGAGGGAGTTCGCTCGCTTCATAAATCAATTATGAAGGAAATCCTATCTTGAGGATCACCACATTGCTGCAACTTCAGCCTATCTTCGGCCACCATGTTATTGTACCAGCGCATCTTCTAAAATCAATTTTTTAGCAAAAACCTATGAATAGCATAAGCATCTTTATCTCCATCATCGAATTCAAGTTCACCTCTAACACAAACCTAGGCTCGATCAATATAGTCTCCAACCCAAGCTGTTTCAAATGAGTCTTGTAAACCGAATCCCGATCGGAAAAGAGAGTCCTGATGTTATCAACTGCATCATTGAGATTCCTAAAGACACAAACGCCAAATACGAGTACGACGAGGAGCTGGATATCTTCAGGCTGAATCGCTGCCTCTACAGCTCCATGCGCTACACGTCGTCCTATGGGTTCATCCCGCAGACTTTTGCACTGGACAACGACCCGCTCGACATCGTCATTTACAATAATATTCCGATCCAAACTGGCACATTGGTGGAGGTGAAACCGATCGCGGTGTTGGACATGACCGACAACGGCGACGAGGACTACAAGATCGTGGGTGTTCCGATGAGCCATGTGCGCGAATACAAGTCGCTGCGCGATCTTGATGCGCACTGGGTCACCACCACCGCGAATTTCTTTTCCCACTACAAGAGTCTGGAAAACAAGGAAGTGGAGGTAAAAGGCTGGCTTTCCAAGACCGCCGCAAAGAAGATCATCAAGAATGCCCACCGCCGTTGGTGCGACTTATTGCACAACGGATGATCCAAACCGAAGCCGACAGACAGTCTAGATTCTGGCGCAATACCAGCCTTGAGCGACCCTGGCAATAATCCAATAGACACGAAAATAGCGGCGGTCGTTGATCCCGAGGCACTTGACCGAGCGGTGGAGTTGCTAGGTCAAGGACAGCTTGTCGCCATGCCGACTGAGACCGTCTACGGGTTGGCAGCCAATGCACTTTCTCCCGAGGCAGTTAACCGCGTTTTCAATGCCAAGGGCCGACCGGCGAACAACCCGCTCATTGTGCATGTGGAATCCGTCGAGATGGCGCGAAGCTGCGTGTCCGCTTGGCCAAGCGCTGCGGATCGTCTAGCCGAGGTATTTTGGCCCGGTCCGTTGTCAATAGTTCTACCCAAAGCGGACTTGGTACCGGACATCGTCACGGCTGGCGGAGAAACCGTTGCCGTTCGTTGTCCAGCGCATCCCGTTATGTTGGCTGTGCTAAGCCGGTGTGGATTTCCACTTGCCGCGCCAAGCGCCAATCTTTCAAATCGAGTCTCCCCAACACGGGCTAGGCACGTTGCCGAACAACTTGCCGACCGTATCCCTATGATCCTAGACGGGGGGCCTTGTGAAGTCGGGATCGAATCCACCGTGGTGGACTTGACCGGGGAGATCGCGACAGTTCTCCGCCCGGGCATGGTCAGCCCTGAACAGATTCGCGATTTACTGGGCGAGGTTCGTACGGCAGCAGCAGGGACGCGATCG
>JAPPPH010000279.1:26259-26631 GCA_028817635.1 Verrucomicrobiales bacterium
GCCGCGATCGGGTGACGCTCTTAAAAGCCCCGGGCAGTTGCCGTTGCACTACTCGCCAAAAGCAAGAGTCATTCTCGCGGGGGAGGATTGGAAAAAGTCACTTGGCCAATCCGGCACGAAAGCGTACATCATTTCCACCGAGCCGCCACCGGCTGACTTTGATTTGGAAAATTGGCACCAACTTCCAGCATCTCCGGACGGTTACGCCCGAAGCCTCTATGATACGTTGAACCAATGTGACCAAACCGGGGCGGAACTTATTCTGATTCAGTCACTTCCGTCCGGAGCAGGGTGGGATGCCATCCGGGATCGCCTGTCGAGGGCGGCAAGCGGGAGCTAACTCATTAATAATAAAAAAAGTACGGGCGCCCC
>JAPPPH010000298.1 GCA_028817635.1 Verrucomicrobiales bacterium
CTGGGCGCTGCCCGGGTGCTGCTCGAAAAGCTGTCGGACGAGGGGCGGTCGCCGGAGCGGTTTTGGCAAAAGTATCACCTGCTCGCCTCGGTGTATCTTGCCGAGAAAAGTCTGGATCAGGCGCTGAGCGGGGCGACGAATCTCGTGCAACTGGCCCGGGGGATCGCGGATCCGGTATTCACTGCTCGCTCAGCTGACTTTCATGGTGACGTGCTGCGCCAGATGGAAAAACCGGACGAGGCGATCTTGGTTTATGAGCAGAATTTGACCACTAACGCGCCGGTGGATTGGCGTCGGTCGGCCCTGCTGAAAATCGCCGACGTGTACGTGGAGGGCGATCGGTTGAGCAACGACGTTATGCTGTTGGAGCGATTTTTCATCCAGCACACCAACGATCCAGCAGCCGGACTGTCGCACATGACACTGGGCGAGCTGCGATTGCGGCAATTTTATTCACTGCCGGAGGCCGGTCGACCGAAGTCGACCAACCTGCTGAGCGAGGCGGTCGGGCATTTTGATGTGGTTCTTCAGTCCGGCTCGGACAAGGATTTGATGGGCAAATCCTGGGCCGGGCGCGGCTGGGCGTTGTGGGAGTGGGGCACGCTGTCAGGGCGCGCGTTTCAAATCAAGGCGGCTGGAGATGCCTTCACCAATGCCGTCCACGAACTGCCGCGATCGCGAGAGCAGGCGGTGGCGCAATTCAAGGTGGCGGATTGTTTGTTTTTGGGATCCGAGCATGCCTCCGCCATCAGTAACTACTGGGCAGCCATCAACATCACCACCAACACCGTCGGCCGCGATGACCGGCTGGTCGACCGGGCGTTGTACCAGATCGTTCGCGCCGGGGTGGTTCGGCTCGACCTGCCCAGCGCCGGTCAGGCGGTCAGTAACCTGCTTGAGTGGTTTCCGAACAGTTTTTATAGCGATCGCAGCATGCTGCTGTACGGTCAGTCGCTCAACCGCCAGGGCAAACCGTCGGAGGCTCGCGAGGTGCTGGCTTCATTCGCCAAGGCATTCCCTCAATCGTCGTTGCTCGCGGAGACGCACTTGGCCGTTGCGAGGACGCATGTCATGGACGGGAGCTGGGTTTCATCCATCCTCGAGTACGACCGATGGGTAACCAATTACCCCACGCACAAGGCACTGTCGCAGGCGGAATTCGATCGCGCGTGGCTGAATCATCAGGCTGGCAACTCGGCCAAGGCGTTTCAATTGTTCACGAATTACATCGAGCGATTCCCGACCAACCGCCTCGCGCCGCTGGCGCAAAAGTGGATTGCCGACTTTCATTTTCAATCCGGTAAATTCGCCGAGGCCGAGCTGGGATATCGTCTGCTTTTCGAAAACACGAACCTGCTGGAACTCGCCGGGAACCTCGCTTGGGAGGCGCGCTTGAGCGCCGGGCGATCCGCTTTTTTTCGCCAAAACCATGGGGTTGCCGAGACGCTTTTAACTGCCGTAGTCAACGCGACCAACGCGCCGTTGGAGGAGGTTGCGCGGGCGGAATTTTACCTGGGAGACGTGGCCGCAGAGCAGACCTCCCGCACCCCGACGAATCTTGTTGAAGCGGTCAACCACTACCAGCGGGTTGCCCGCGAAATGACGAACAGTCCGCTCAATGCCGCGGCTTGGGGTCGTCTGGGAGATTGCCACCTTCAGTTGGGCGAACTGGGTCAGGCCTCCGCGGCGTACCAGGCCGTCACGGAATTACCCGGGGCGGATGTGACCACGCGCAGTCAGGCCAAGCTTGGCCTTGCCCGGGTGCTAGTGGAGCAGGCCGATACCGCTGGGGAAACTGCCGAGTCAGAACGAATTCTCGAGCAAGCCCTCGACCACTGCCGTGAGATTGTGTTTGGTGGCAACCTTCGATCGGCCAACGAGAAAATGGATCCCTATTGGGTGAAGGAGGCGGGCCTGATGGCCGGCCGCTTGGCCAAGCGGCTTGGCCAAGCGGAGCAGGAGAAAAAACTCTACACGCGCTTGGCTGAGGAACTGCCGACGATGCCGTTATGGCAAACCAAGCTCGACGCGCTCAACGGCAAAACCAACGCGCCGGTGGTGCCCAAACCACCGCAGCCAACCTCGCCCTGACCATGCTTGGCCTGAGAGATTTGGCTGATATCGTGGCAGAGCATCCGGGGGAACTGGAAGCGGACGTTACTCCGGTTCAACTCTCCGGGGATTTGACCGTGGCCACCGGTGAGCCGGCGCTCATGGGGGTGGTCAACCTTTCACCGGACTCATGGTATCGCGAGAGTGTCTGCCTGGCGGTGGATGCCGCCGTCCAGCGGGGCCGAGTGCTGGTGGAGCAGGGTGCCGTTGTGGTGGATGTCGGCGCCGAATCCTCGCTTGGCCAAGCGGAGCGAGTGGCTGCCGCCGGCCAACAGCAGCGTCTTCTGCCGGTCATCCGGCAATTGGCCGAGGCCGGGGTTGTTGTCTCTGCCGAGACTTACGACCTCGAGGTGGCTGAGGCTTGTCTTGCCGCAGGTGCTAAAGTGTTGAACCTCACCGGGACAGCACAGAGTGAGGCGATGTACCGTTTGGCCGCCGAGCACGATGCGGCCGTGATCGTTTGCTACGTGGCTGGAGAAAACGTCCGTGAGGTGAAGGATTTTCCGATCGACCACGACCCCATTCCACGCATGAGCGTATTCTTTGAGCGGGAGATTGAGTTGGCGGCAAAGTGCGGATTGACCAAGGGGTTTGTCGATCCCGGTTTGGGTTTTTATTACGACAATTTGCAGGACAGTTCGGTGCGGGTTCGCCATCAGATGAAAACCTTTCTGAATACCTTCCGCCTGCGAAAACTGGGCTGGCCGGTCTGCAACGCGCTGCCGCACGCCTTCGAGTGTTTCGGGGAGGAAGTCCGCAGTGCCGAACCGTTTTTCTCCGTGCTCGCCGCGTGGGGAAAAACGGATCTCCTCCGAACACACGAAGTGTCAAAAGTAGCCGGTGTTTTGAAAACACTTGGCGTCTACTGACGACTGCGCTTTATCACTCCCCGCCCATGTGTTGTTTGAAAAAATCCAACGACTTAACCATGCCTCGCAAAGCAACGTTTCGATGTGGGCCTATTTCGATGTCGAGAGTGTTCACTAAACCGGAGGATTTCCGGTGGGGAAGGTGTGGGTGAGGGGGGTGGCCAGTTGGATGCCTTTTTGCTGTTGCAACTCGAACGCGGCGAGGTTGATTGAATTACGCGCCTCGGTGATGCCGTGCACGGCCTTGAGGTTGTAAAGTAAACGCCACGTGACAGCGTGGTCGCCGTTGTGAACCAGTTTGATGATCCCTTCGCGGTCGGAATTAATTGTGCTGGTGAGCTTGCAGGCTTTTTTCCAAACCTCAGTCAAATATTCCGTTGCTGCTTCGGACGGGGTTTCGTAGCCGATGTTAAAATCGACGTAGTCGGAGACCCCCTTGCGCGACTCGGTATCGAGAATCTCGACCTGGACGTTGAGCAGGAGCGAGTTTGGGACGGTGATGTTATGGTTGCGAATCAGGTCGCGAAGAATGGTCAGCGTTCCGCGTGTCTCTAGGACGATTGCGAGAATGTTTTCGCTGGGGATACGAACGACGTCGCCCCGCTCGATGTTGCCGTTGCTGATGACCATGATGCCGCTGATGAAATCTTTCAGCCAGTAATCCTTTGTGGTGAACACAAGCACGGCGATCGCCCCGAGAAAGCTGGTGGTTTGAAGCCAGTTCTCGAGATTCCAGATATTGAGAAAAATCAGGCCGGCGACCACGCCAAGCAGGAGCAGGGCGAGCAGGTGCAGGCTGTGTGAGGTGTGAGATTCAATGAACAACGACGTGCCCTCGATTTCCCGCTGGCGTCCGTATTTCTTGAGAATAAGCGAGTGGGCGAACTGCGAGCCCAGATAAGTCAACAGCATGAGCAGTCCGGTATGGCTGAAGTTGGTGGCCAACTGCAATTGAAAGGCGACCGCGAGGAGGTATGTCAGGAAAAGAATCGTGTTGATCAGACGCAGCAAACGCAGCCGTGACTGGTTTGCCCCAACGGTCTCAACACTGAGGTTGTTGATGATCTGCCTGCCGAATATGAAGATCAGCAGGTTGATGACAAAGGTGATGTAGTGAACCGAATCGAGGGTGGTAAAGTAGTCCAACAGCCCGCTAATGCCGGAGTCCTTGATGGAGTCGACCACGTTGCCGACGACATTGGTGGAGGTGATGCTGTTGGTTTCGTTCATGATATTTTATCTAATTGGTATGAGCCGAATGCGACGGACGTCCATCACGGCGCCACGCGCTTTTTTGATCGGCTTGATCCAGAACCGGTGATCGCCCTTGGCCAAATTTACCGTGCCGACCTTGCGCGGGACGAAGTTTTGAAAATGACCGCTATCCTCCACGATGAATTCGTTGGTTTGATCGGCAACGACGAGCGCAACCTGACTTCCACCGTGGCCCCGGCCGCAGCCCTGATGAATCTCGATGTCGAATTTGCCACCGCTCTTGACAGTGAAATCCCAGTAGACTTGATCGCTCGTGTTCACCCAAAAACCGACCGTATTCTTGTGTGGCTTATTTTCGTACTGAACCTTCACGCCGTGGATGGTGGCGTCGCGAGAGTGCAGCAGGATGGAGCGGTCGAGTGCCTGGCCAATCGGTTCACCTTCGGGTGCAGGCCGGAGAATGACCGCGCGAACGATCGGTGTTTCACCCTTGAATTTTAATTCAATCTTCTGATTGCCGGCGTTGGTGAAGTAGATTTTGCCGAGGTTCACATTGCGGAAACGATTGGATGCACTGGTGGCCTTGAGCTTGGTCGGGATCCGGTATGAACTGACGTTCGGCTGTGCCGTGCTTTCGCCCTTGGCCAGACTGTAGACGAGTTCCATCCAGTATTTGCCCGGGCGCGAGGCGTTGTAGTCCCACGCATGTGCTGCGCCGTCGCTATTGGGCTTGAGCAGAATCCGCCCGTCGGAGAGCTGCGGTTGATCGCCGAACCGATCCTTTTGAGTCTCGACTTTTCGGCCGCCATTCCCGTGCGTCATGATGCCCTTGTCGGTGATGCTGAACTCGAGGTGTTTCAGTTGATTCCCCTCGGTGAATGAGATGTTGGCAATGCTGTCCAGCGAGTTGGCGTTGGCACTGGCCACGAGTAGCAGGGCGAATGCGGGCGTGTTGAACTTGGTGAATATCACTTGGTTTTTGTTTGGGTCAACTTGTTGAGTTTTCGGAACGTGCGCGGCCCGATCCAGCGTGTGTTGTATTTTTTAATCCACGCATCGTCGAGTTTTGGACGGGGTTCGCGCCCGTAAATCTGGTGGTTCATGCCGTGCCACGGCAACGGGTCGACCGTCCAGCCCTGCGCGACGTGAAAGTCCGCATCCTTGTCCCAGCCGCTGGTGAACAGGAAAAAGTGGCGGACGGTATCGTTCCGTTTTGCCGGCAGCGAGGCGGCATCAAAGTCGAGGGTCAATTCATCGCCTGCTGCGATGATGGCCAGTTTGTTGTCCTTGGCCGTGATCAGTTCGTTGACACTACCGTACCGTGTCACCCAGCCGGAAGGAGTGATGCGCCAGTTCGGCGTGTCGGTGGTCTCGGCGTGGATGGGTGTCAACGGAAGGTGGCTTGGCAGATTCTCAAACGCGCCGTAACCGTGCCAGTGCAGATCAGTGGCAACGGCGTGTTGTTCGGTAGCGTTGGGCAGGGTGGCTTTTTCGAGTAGCGCAATCCGGTTCCAGTGGATTTCAAATGCCATCGAGAGCCGGAGCTTGGTCGTGCCGACGGGGAGCTTGCCCTCGAGGTCGACCACTATCGTCTTCGTCTTGCCAACCGGGGCACCGACGGGAATGTCCACTTTTTGCCAGCCATCGGCCGTCTCGGCTTCGAGAACCGGGAAGGGGAAGGGCAGGTTGGGGCGGTGCGAGGCGGAGATGTTGGCCATGCCTCCGCCGAAGTGGAGCCAGCAGGTCATGGCCAGAGCCAGCGGTGCGGAGGTGTCCAGTTTTCCAAAATCCAGCTCGACCGAATACGGCTTGGCCAAGCCGCGTAGTTGTGGTTCACGAAGTTCGACCGGCGAAAGCCAAGCGTCGTCGTTATCCTGTAGTGCGGCGGTGACGTCGAGCCCGTCGCTACGTTTGGCCTGCTTCAGCGGCTTCCGCTTGGCCAAGGCGATCAGCCCGGCCGCCGGGTAGGGGCCGCGCGGCAGTAATCGGGTGTTCGGATGAACCTCCGTGCCGGTCGGTACATCCACCGAAATCAGCTTGGCCTCGTCGAGATACAATATCTCGCGCAACTCCTCGGTGATCTGCAGGCGATAGCTGCCGTCGATCGGCTTGAAATTGGTCTCGTCGCCAATCCAAACGATTTCATCCGGATCGGCATCGATGTACACGCCCTCGGCCACCGGCAGGCCAAGCGGTGAGGCACCGAGCAGGTCGGTGACGAAGCGGAACCGTTCTCCGTCCCAGCAGTACAGATACGGGCAGGAACCGGTCGGGAGGATCAACTCGGTGAGGGTCACGGTCTCGTCGCGTTTTACCTCGACGTCGACATTGTTGAGGGAAAGGTCAAACCAGCGCGCGGTCAGTGAGTTGAGCAGGGCGTTGGTGCCGACGCCGATCTCCATCGGTAACACTTGCGCCGTGCGCTTGAAGCGCAGCCCGCCGGTGACGCCCTCAACCTGAATGCCGAGTCCGCTTGCGTTTGAGCGGTTGCCGTAGAGTCGAATCTTGAGTTGCAGGTTTTGGTTGCCGCCGTCGTTGCGCAGGTACTTGAGGCCGGTCTCGTCTGCGAGGACGAGATCAGAGTCGCCATCGCGGTCGATGTCGGCCGCGGCCAACTGGCTAATCGTTCCGGTCACGCCGTCGAGGCCAAGCGCGGCGGTGGTGTCCTCAAACCCGGCCGAGCCCTTGTTTCGGAGTGCCTGCAGCCCTTGGCCAAGCGCGAAAATGTCCAGCCAGCCGTCGTTGTCGTAGTCGACCAGCAACAGGTCGGCGGCCCCCGGCTTGGCCAAGTTCAGTTCCTGCGTCTCCTCCAGTCCGTTGAATTGAATCGTGACCTTGCCGCTGGCCAAGGTGACGAGATCGATGCGCAGGTCGTTGTTCAGATCGCCGGTGGCCACGGCACTGACGGCAGTTTTTGTTGGCAGTGTGTTGGTCGGCGAATGAACGGCGCCCCGTTGTTTTTGCAGGTACATTGGCGGTTCATTTTTCCGAGGGATGATGACGTCGAGCATGTCGTCGTTGTTCCAGTCATCCGCCACGAGTTTGAGGGCACCGGTAATCTGCGTCGGTATGCCGGAGGTCTTGCTGATGTCCTTGAAATACAGGCTGCCGAGGTTTCGGAAAACCTTCAGCCCCGCGTCCTCGGGCTGGATGGCGAGCAGGTCGAGTTTGCCGGTGAAATCGATGTCCGCGATCAACGCATCGACCGCCTTGAGAGAGGACAGTCGAGAAAAACGGGACATGTCGCGCGCGAGGCCGTTGGTGGCGAACCGGTAAGCGTGCGAGCCCTGGTCGCCGATCATGAGCACGTCGTCGAAGCGGTCGTTGTTCAGGTCGGCAACGAGGCACTTGGTGTAGTTGGCGTTTGTCAATGCCGGGAACTCCATGCCAAACGCGGCAAAAACGCCGTTTGTGTTGGCGAGCGTGCGAAAGGTGTTCGTGCTTGTGCGGACAAACAGGCTGTTGATGCCGTTGTGGTTGAAATCGATCACGCCAAACGGCCCGGCAAAATTGGCTGCGTTGCCGGCGAATGCCTTTGTCGTGTCATCGACAAACTTCACGGCGATCCCTGTGGCGGAGGGTTGGTCAAGCTTGAACGGAATTTTGACCTCGGTGTAGATGCACGTCTCCCAGGCGGCCTGATCCTCCGGCATCTGTTTGCCGGCGATGCGTTGCTGGTGCAGTTCGAGTGCGGCCTTTGCTTCGTCGGGTCGGCCGGCCTGCATGAGCGCCTGGCTCCATGTGTAGGCGGCGCCGAGGTGTTCCTCCTCGTACGTCGCCACCTCCTCGAGATAAAGCGCGGCGTCCTCGAAATTGCCCACCGCCAGCTTGGATTTGCCGAGCAGATAACCGACCGCACCCACGGTGTTGTCGATGTCGTAAGCCTGTTGCAGCGCCTGAATGGCGTTAGTCGTCTGGTTGAGCCGCAAGCGAGCGCAGCCGATGAGGAAATGCCCGGCCCCGATGTTGTTGTCGATGGCCAGTGCCTCGCCGGCGTACTTGATGACCTCCGCGGGTTGGCCGGCCAGTCGGTGTGCGTTGGCCAGATTGAGCAGCAGGTCGGTCTCGGTAGGCTTGTGCTGCAGCGCCTGAGTGAAGGCGTCGATGGCTTTTTGAGCCTCGCCGGAGTCGTAGTAAGTTTTGCCGGCGTTGAGCAATCGGTCGAAGTCGGCGTCACTCTTGCCCTGGGAGGTGGTAAACCACGTGATGATCACCGGGGCCAACC
>JAPPPH010000162.1 GCA_028817635.1 Verrucomicrobiales bacterium
TCTCGATATTGTCAAACTCCATCACCGGATTCAGATTCACCTTTTTTTCCCGCAACACACGGTCGATTCCGCGGCGCGTCGGGATGTCGATGTGAAATCCCACCAGATTCTCGCCAGCGATCTCCGCAAGGTTCACCGCTTTTTGCCCGGCCAACGGGTGGCTTGGGTTACAAATCAACACCAGCGGTTCCTCCACCAGTGGGATGATCGTCAACTTGGGATCCTTGCCCGGATACGCCACCAGCCCAAGGTCGACCACGTTGCCCATCACGTCCTCCCGAATTTTGTCCGCATGACTGTATTCCACATGCACATTTACCGTTGGGAACTCCTTCAGAAACATCTTCAGAAACGGCGGCAGCGTGTGTAGCCCGATCGAGTAAATCGTCGAGACACGGATGTTGCCGGAAACCACGTTTTGCAGCGACTGCATTCGGCTGTTGAGCGTCTCGTACGAGTTCATCATCTCCTTGCTATACTTGTAGAGCAGCTGCCCCTCCTTGGTCAGGCGAAACATCTTTTTGCTGCGCTCGATCAGCAGCGCATCGAAATGTTTTTCCAGCGTGCTGATCTGCTGGCTCACCGCCGATTGGGTGATCCCGCTGATCCGAGCCGCGCTCGTGAAACTCCGGCTTTCGGCGAGGTCACAAAAAACCTTCAGACTCTCAATCTGCATAAGGCTGGTTAAAACGAAAACAGAGTTGAGTCAAACTTCTTAATGACGTGTCACCGCAAATACCGTCGGCTAAGGATTGACCCCCATCGCCCCGCCGCCGTTTAATCGCCACCCCGGGAGGGAACCGGTCTCGGATGTATCACGTCACTCAACTGCCAAACGGACTCCGCCTCGCCACAGTCGAAATGCCGCACATGGCCAGTGTCAGCCTCGGCATTTGGGCAGCCGTCGGCAGCCGTTGCGAGCGCGAACCGGAGAACGGCATCAGCCACTTTCTTGAGCACATGTTGTTCAAGGGAACCAAGCGCCGCACGGCCGCGCAAATCTCCCGCGAAGTCGAGGGCATCGGCGGCTACATTAACGCCTGCACCAGCGAGGAACACACCTGCTACCACGCACGCGCCCATGCCAGCCAAGCGGCGACGCTGATGGACGTCCTCGCCGACATGTACCTCAACCCGGTTTTCGACCGACGCGAGATCACCCGCGAACGCAGTGTCATCAAGGAGGAAATTGCGATGACCTACGACCAGCCGTCGCAGCACGTGCTGGAGTTGTCCGACGAAACCCTCTGGCCCAATCAGCCGCTTGGCCGCTCCATAGCCGGCACCGAGCGTAGCCTCAACCGCACGCGCCAACGCGAACTGGCCGGTTTTCATTCGCAGCACTATGTCAGCGGCTCAACCGTAGTGGTGGCTGCCGGCGACATTCGCCACGCCGACCTGTTGCACTTGGCCAAGCGCTTGGCCAAGCGTACACCGCAGGGTAGACGCTCCGAGTGGTTCCCGGCGGTCCAGCAACAAACCCGGCCGGAGATTTGCCTGTACACCCGCGAGATGGAGCAAACCCAGCTCGCGCTTGGTATCCGCACCTGCTCACGCCACGACCCACGCCGTTTTGCGCTGCGCCTTCTCAATGCCGTGCTCGGCGAAAACATGAGCTCGCGGCTGTTCCAATCCATCCGCGAGGAACACGGCCTAGCCTACAGCATCTACTCAACGCCCAACTTTTATCACGACACCGGCAGCCTTACCATCGCCGCCGGGCTGGATACCGGCAACACGCAAAAAGCTCTCGCGCTGACCATGACCGAGCTGCGCCGTCTCCGCGAAAAAGCCCCGACCACCGGCGAGCTGCGCCGCGCGCGCGACTACCTGATCGGCCAACTGGATTTGTCACTCGAGAGTACAGAAAACCAGATGAACTGGGTCGCCGAGCAGTTGCTGGGCTTCGACAAAATCATCCCGCCCGATCAAATCAAGGATCGACTGCATGAAGTCCGGCCCAGCGACCTCCGCCGAGCCGCACAGGATTTTTTCCAGCCAGATCGACTCTGCCTCTCCCTCGTCAGCCCATTGAAAAATAACCGCAGCCTCCGCAAACTACTCGAACAGTAAACTTCGAAAACATGGGCTTTCACACAACCGTAACATTCACCCTCATCCGGCCTTCGGCCACCTTCTCCCTGAGGGAGAAGGACTCGGATCGAGCGCGCTTGGCCAATAAAGAAGCCCCTAAGGGGCGACATATTTTAGCCTGGGGCGTCAGCCCCGGGAACGGTATCCGATTATCAAACAAGCCCTGAATGGGCGGCACAAAAATGGACGGCAATGATGAACAGTACAAAAAGGGGCAAGGCGGAAATCGCCCCCCGATGTCCTCGCCGCTCATTCAGGAGGTTGAAACGCGGCACTCGCCGGAATCGCTGACCGCTCGGCTACACTCCGCACTCGGCACCATCCTGTTGCGCTCCGGTACAATGGAGCATTCGGATCGGTTCAGCCTCGTTGCCGCCCGGCCCTTTCTTCGGTTCGAATCGTTCGGATCACGGTGCATCATTCGCTCGGACGCCGGGAAACGCACACTGTTTGGCAACCCTTGGAAACTGCTCGAGAGTCTGGCAAATCGTTACGAGCTGCTCGAGGAGATCGACCTCCCCTTCCCGCTCGGCGGCTGCTTCGGTTACTTCGGTTACGAGCTGAAACAGTTCGTCGAACCAAGGCTGCCGTTGACCACCCGGAATGATCTCGAGTTGCCGGAATGCTCAGTCGGGTTTTACGACAGCCTTGTGGTGTTCGATCATCAGCTTGGCAAAGTTTGGTTGATCTCAACCGGGCTGGATGAGGAGGGCGGCCGATGCCCCAAGCGCGCACAGGCCGCCGTCGAGTTTTGGACCGAACACCTCGCCGCGCTTGGCCAAGCGGAGACGACTGCGGCCGCGCTTGGCCAAGCGGAAGCGCACGAGATCACCTCCACCCTCTCGCGCAGCGAGTACTGCGCTGGGGTGCGGCGGATCATCGACTACATTTGGCAGGGCGACATTTATCAGGCCAACCTCACACATCGGCTGACTACGACAACAAACCTCAATGGCTGGGCGCTTTTCCAACGCTTGGCCACGGCGTCGCCCGCGCCGTTTTCGGCGTTCATGCAGTGTGGCAATTTCCAGTTGGCCAGCTCGTCGCCGGAACAGTTTCTGCAGTTGAGCGGAAGCCAAGTGACCACTCGGCCGATTAAGGGCACGCGACCTCGCGGCGCCACTCCCGATCTCGACGCGCGGCTTGGCTACGAGTTGCAGTCGAGCGACAAGGAACGCGCCGAACTGGTGATGATCACCGACCTGTTGCGCAATGACCTTGGCCGGTTTTGTGAATACGGATCGGTGACGGTACCGGACTTGGCCAAGCTGGAGCGGTTCGCTCAGGTGCAGCATCTGGTCTCGACCGTAACCGGCCGACTGCGCCCGGGCGTCACGCACCTGCAGGCGCTGGCCTCGAGCTTTCCCGGCGGCAGCATCACCGGCGCGCCCAAGATTCGTGCGATGGAGATCATCGACGAACTGGAGCCGGTGGTTCGCGGGCCGTACACCGGCTGCCTCGGCTACCTTGGTTTCAACCGCGAGAGCCAGTTGAACATCCTCATCCGCACCGCCGTTTGTCGTGAGGGCAAGGCGTGGTTTCACGTGGGCGCGGGCATCGTCGCCGACTCCGACCCGGAAGCCGAGTACGAGGAGACTCTGAACAAGGCCGCCGGCTGGCTCGCGGCGTTGAACCTGCCGGCCTCGGCATTGGCCTTGTCTCCCCCATCCGGCTCGCCCAACCTCCGCGCGTGACCGGCCTCGGCACCATCCTCAACACTGCTTGTATCCTCATCGGGGGGTTGGCCGGGCTGTTCATCTTTCGCAACATCTCGGCGAAAACACAGAAATCGCTTCGGTCGCTGCTCGCTCTGGTGTCTCTTGCAATTGGCTTCATGATGATCTGGGACGGGATCAGCGGTAGCTTCCCGTTGAAGCTGCACTGGGCGGAACCGACCAGCGGCGGGGCCGGTTTTCAAGTGGGTGATGTGCTTGAACCGGTCGGCGGCAAGGCGGCGCGATCTGCCCGACTCAAGGTAGTAACCATCACAGAAGAGGGAGCGATAACCGCTCTGGAAATAATCGAACCGGGCGATTACTCAGACGAACCACAGCCTCCGATCGCCCTGGCCTATCCAAACGATTCAACCGGCTCGGGGCGGGACGCAACGGTCAATCTGGCCTTCAACGAAACTTCGCGTGGCTGGCTGTTTCGAGGATATTTGTTTGTGCTGATGTTGCTGTCCCTCGGTATCGGCAAATGGGTCGGGACTAAAATCGGCATCCAACGCCGTCTCAACGCGATTGGCGCTTCCGCGCGATACAAATTCACCAAAGCCACAGAGCAGAGCGACGAAAAACATCCACCCAGCGAAGGGTTCATCACCTGCACTCTGCTGTTTTGTGTGGGACCAATGTCGCTACTTGGCCCGATTCAGGACGGGCTCACCGGCGACATTCAAATCCTCGCGATCAAGTCGGTGATGGATGGCATCTCGACCATGACCTTCGCGACCACGTTCGGCTGGAGCGTCCTGTTCGCCGCCGGCCCGGTGCTACTTTATCAGGGCACACTCACGCTGCTCGCGAGTGCGGTTAAACAATGGCTCGACGCGCTTCCCGAAGCGGCATTGCTTCTGGACTCCATCACGGCCACCGGCGGATTCATCGTACTCTGCATCCCGTTGCTGCTGCTGGAGATTCGCCGCATTCAATTAGCCGACTACCTGCCCGCCCTCATCATTGCCCCCGCCGCCGTCTGGACGTTTTTGAGATAACCCCTCACCGCGACTGGATCAGCACGCGGAAGGGTTGGCCCATGTGAGCGGGGTGCGTGAGGGTTTGGAGTTGGCGCACATCGATCGACTGGGCGAGTGCTGGAGATGCCCGAAGTAAATCCGCGAACGTGCCATTCAAAAATCGTTCCTGCGAAGTAAACTGCTCGGTGGCCAAGCCGGATGCCTCACCGGCCTGCTTGGTCAGGCCGAAATTGGCATGGGCAGTGATGTCCTGTTTTCCGGGGTCAGCCAACACATCGTCGATACGTTTTTGGTTGCGGTAACCGCGCACGGTTCCGTCCGGCTGATTCGCGGCCGGCCAGTCTTCCGGGCCGTGGCCGTAATCGAATGCGACCAACCTGCCCTTGGCCAAGCGCTTGGCCGCTTCGCTCCACCATCCGACCGCTGCGGGAGAAAGTTCGGTGCTGTACTGATCCGGCAATACATCGAGCAACTCGCTTGGCCAAGCGGGAAGCGACGCGCGCCACGCTGCGTTCGATGCGTCTTCTTTCGTCCAACAAAATGAATCGTCCCTCCACGTCACACTCCATTCAAACCAGTCGCGCTTGGTTTGGCTCCAGCCGATCCGGTGTACCGGGAAGGCATCGAGCAGTTCGTTGCTGAAAATGACACCGCGTATCTCCGGCAACGCAGTTATCGAATCGACCCACTCGACGTTCCGTTCAAACTTAGCCAAACGCTTCGTCTGCCAAGCCCGCCGCCTTGCAGATGGTTCAACGATGTTGTACGTCAGCGACTCCAGCAACGCCTCATCGTTTTCGGCCAGCCAAGTGAGAATGTCGTGCGCCAGAGTCCCGTCATGTGCGCCGGCCTCGACCAACCGTACCGGGCCGTCGATGCTGCCGAGCCACTCAGCGAATCGACACGCAAGCAGTTGGCCAAACGCCGCGCCCACGCTCACGCTCGTGATGAAGTCCCCACCGCGCCCCACCCGGCCGGCCTCTGTCTCGTAGTAGCCCCAGTCCACATGGTACAGCGCCAACTCCATGAACCTGGCAAACGGCATCGGCCCGTCCGCCTCGATCTCGGCGCGGATTTTTTCGGTGAGTGGGTTCGCTCCTTGCGGCACGGCGGTCATTGTGACTAAAAGGAGCGCGGGAGCAAACCGTTCCCCGTGATGGAGGAAATACAGCCAGCGCCCAAGCCAGCCAAGCCGATCCGGGTCGACCTCGCATTGGTCGAGCGCGGCCTCTGCGAGAGCCGCGAAAAGGCCAAGCGCGCCGTCATGGCCGGGCAGGTTTTTGTGAACGGCCAAAAAGCGCTCAAGGCGAGCGACAAGGTCAAGCCGACTGACGAGCTGACCGTTACCGGCTCAGAGAAATTCGTGAGCCGCGGTGGCCACAAGCTGGAGCATGCACTCGAGGAATTTGGCATTGATGTGACCGGCCTGCGGACGATCGACCTCGGGGCATCGACCGGTGGTTTCACCGACTGCCTGTTGCAGCACGGCGCGGCCTTCGTCGCCGCCGTGGATGTCGGTCAGGGTCAACTAGCGTGGAAACTGCGCAACGACGAACGCGTGATGGTGATGGAGCGAACAAATGCACGGCACCTCAAGCCGGCGGTTTTCCCGCAGCCGTTCGAGCCGTTTGATCTTGCCGTGGTCGATTGCTCCTTTATTTCGCTTCGACAGATTCTACCGGCAACCGTAGATTTGCTGCCGCCCGGAGGCCGGGTGGTCGCGCTGGTGAAGCCTCAATTCGAGGCGGGCAAAGCCGAGGTGGACAAGGGACAGGGCGTGATCCGTGACCCCGAAATCCACCAACGTGTGCTCGATGAGTTGCTGACATTCGTGAACGATGAAACGCCGCTCGAGTGGGTCGCCGAAACGGAATCACCGCTGACCGGCCCCGCCGGCAACAAGGAATTTCTCGTGCTATTAAAAAAGTGAAGAAGAGGGTCAGAAAAATCGCCCTCGTGGCCAAGGCCGACAAGCCGGCCGCACGGCGTATTGTGCAGCGTGCGGCCAAGCTGGCTGTGGCCGCCGGACTGACGCCAATCACGGACGACGACACTGCGCGCTTGGCCAAGCTCAAGCTGCCGGCGCGTAAAGACCCCACAGAACTCAGTCGCTTGGCCGACCTGATCATGGTGTTCGGCGGAGACGGTACGATGCTGCATTGGGCGCGCAATACTGCCGGCTCCGGCACGCCGATCTTCGGGGTAAACATTGGCGGCATGGGTTTCCTCACGGCCGCCTCGGGAAAGGATCTAGCCAAGGCGTTCAAAGCGATCGCCGCCGGGGAATTCAAAATCGAACCGCGTACGCTACTCTCGGCCAAGGGGCAAAACGGCGATGGAAAAATTCAACTGAAAGCGATGAACGATATCGTGATCAGCCGCGGCAGCGCGCCCCGGATGATCCGCGTCGAAGTCAAGGTCGATGGCGAAGTGCTGACCGTCTACCGCTGCGACGGCCTGGTGATTAGCACATCGACCGGCTCGACCGCGTACTCGCTGGCGGCAGGCGGTGCCATCGTCGCGCCGGGAGCCGGGGTCATCTCGATCACGCCAATCTGCCCTCACACCCTGTCCAACCGAGCCGTGATCATCAGCCAGCAATCGACCATCGAGGTGCGAATGCTAGATCGCAAACGCGAAGCCACCCTGTCCGCCGACGGCTGGGATGGGGTTGACCTTGAAGCCAACAGCCCGGTGGTAATCCGGCGCAACCGGCAGTATGTCAAACTCGCGCGGCTGCCGGATAGTTCCTTTTTCAAAACCCTGCGTCAGAAGCTACAATGGATGGGTTCGCACGCCTGAGATGATTCGCCTGAAAGACATAGCCCGCGAAGCCGGAGTCTCCGTGATGACCGTCTCGAAGGCGTTACGCGACGCACCAGACATCGCCGCCAAGACCAAGCTGCGTATCGGCGATTTGGCCAAGCGCATGGGCTACACGCCCAACCTCGGCGCCCGCAGCCTGCGGAGCCAGGAAACCAAGTTGCTTGGCCTCGTGATCCCGGCGACGACCGACCCCATTTTTGCGCGCATCGTCATGGCGATCGAGCAACGCGCACTCGAACACGGCTACGAGTTGATCCTGCACCACTCGTGGAACCAACCGGAGCGCGAGGAGACTATTTTACAAAACCTGATCTCGCGCCGGGTCGATGGCATTTTTCTTTCGCCGGTCTACCGGGTAGAACCGGAGGTCGATGCCTATCGCGAACTACAACAACGCGGCATCCCAACCGTCATCATGGGGCCGCTGGCTGAGTTCTGCGCCGACTTCGTCAACGTGCAGACACTTGGCAACGAGTCCGCCTTCGGGATGACGCAGCACCTGATCGATCTCGGGCACAAGCGCATCGCCTTTTTTGCCGGGCCACGTTTTTCCTCCCGCGCCGTCTCGCGGCAGGAAGGCTATCGGCGTGCGTTGCGCGAAAACGGAATCGAGGAGGATCCCGCGTTGGTTTTCAATGCCGGCTCCACCATCGCCGAGGGGGCCAAGGCCGCGGAACATTTTCTCGAGGAAAAAACCAAGGCCACCGCCGTGCAAACCGTCAATGATCTCGTCGCCATCGGCGCTGCGAACGTCTTCCTCGATAGCGGTGTAAAAATCCCCGACGAACTTTCCAT
>JAPPPH010000128.1:0-6640 GCA_028817635.1 Verrucomicrobiales bacterium
CGGGCAAAACTTTGGGCCAAATAACTGGTACGGGCTCCGGCATCGGAAAAAACGGGAGGGCTTTCGTTTCTTCGTTTGGGATGCTGAACACACATTTCGCGATGTCCGTGAAGATCGCACCGGCCCGTTCCCAGCCGGCAACCATTACTCCACCAGTAACCCACAATGGCTCTGGCAACAGTGCCTGGACAATGCCGAGTTCCGGGTTCGCGTTGGGGATCGCATCCAGAAACACTTTTATAACGGGGGCACCCTCACACCGGAAATGGTGCTGAAACGTTTTCAGGAGCGGATCGATGAAATCGAGATGTCGGTCGTCTGCGAATCTGCCCGCTGGGGCGACTCCGGCTACACGCCCTCCGGCGGCCGCGCCTCAACCGAACGCCGTCCCCGCACACGCGACGAGGATTGGGCTCGTGAAATCGGGCGCCTTGTGAACGAATATTTCCCTTCGCGTAGTGAAATCGTCCTGTCACAACTCTACCGGCACGGCGTGATTTCCGACGTTGCCGCCCCGGTTGTTCAGCCCAGCGACGACTCATCCCAGATATCGATTCAGGCAGAGCGCGGTGAATTATTCATCACCACCGATGGCAGCGATCCACGACAAATTGGAGGCCAAGCAGCACCGAAGGCCAAGCGGATCAAGTCAGGCAAGACGATGCTGACCGCAAAAAAAACGATCCATGCCCGAGCCTTTTACAAGGGCGAATGGAGCGCGTTGGTTGAGATCGCCCAGTAACCAAGCGCTTGGCCAGACGGCTGATCAACTCCCCTCGTCGATGCCCTTAAACCGCACCGTGCGCGTGTCCATCTCCCGGCCAGTCGACTTGGCCAAGGATGCGTATAGCTCGGGACGCCGAGTCTGGATCCAGCGCATCCCGATGTTCATCCGCATGTGATCTGCATCCAAATCGGCCACGATCATTTTGTCCCGAGCCTCCCATGTTTCGGCAAGGATTTCGCCGTAAGGATTCAGGATCATCGCGTTACCGGTGCGCACCTCGTCGCCGTCAATCCCAACGCCGTTGCTGAAGACGAGAAACATCCCGTTGTCATGTGCCCGGGATGGCAGCCAGCGTAGGAGCCATTCACGACCTTTCGAACCTCGAAACTCCGACTCGATCGTCGCCGGATCGTTTTCACGATTTCGCCATAATGCCTGATCAATTATGCCCATGCAACGAGGGCTGGGCGTCCGGCATCCACCTGTCTGGTGTGGGGCGATCAGGATTTCCGCCCCCTGCAACGCCACGGCACGCGTGTTCTCAAACAAGTTGTTGTCGTAGCAGATCAGGATCGCAGCCCGATTGCCATTGGGCAGATCAAACACGGTAAACTCACTCCCACTCGAGACATGTTCGTTGACGAAGGCGTGCAGCTTGCGGTGTCGCACATGGCTCCCGTCCGGCATCGCCACGACGTAACTGTTAAACAATTCACCCTCGGCACTTCTCTCCAGAAAACCGGCCCCAACACTGATGTCATGCTCTCGAGCCAGATCCAGCAAGACACGGGTGGTCGGGCCATCAGGGATAGGCTCCGCCAACGCATCCAACTCGGGCCGCGACAGGTCACGCAAAAACCAATACCCGGTCACGCACATCTCCGGGCAGATCACCAACTCCGCACCCTGCCCCGCTGCCTCGGCAGCAAACCGCCGCACCTTGGCCAAGTTGGCCTCCTTGTCACCGGGCAAATGTTCGAACTGAACCGAGGCAACTCTGCTGTTTTTCATTTCAACTAACCTAACTCGTCAAGGGCAGAAGGGAACGGGCTGACGCCGTAGGCCACCTCACGCCGGGCAACGCTGATTTCAGGTTGGCCACCGTCGGTGAACGGACGAATCTCCAGTCGACCAAGCGCTTGGCCAAGCGAGGCCCCGGCCATGGGTGAGATTTGCGCCGGGGAGTTGCCCAACCTCAAATCGATCGACGCCGGCCGGAGGCTCGGTTGCGCTTGGCCGGGAAACCCAAGCGCACGGTAACGCAGTGACTGATACCGCTGGTGCAGCGAAAGCGAGTTGCCCGACTGTCCAACCGGTTTTATCTCCGTTTCCAAAAAATATTTCACTGCGAGACGCACCCACGTTGCCTGCCAAAGCTCGCTTGGTCAATCTTCAGTCGAGCAGTTTGATTCCGGCTGGCGGGACGGACTCGTTTGCGATAGCTTGCCGGCCGTTTTACCAATGTCTCGACGACCAATTGTTTTCCTTTTCATCCTATCGCTCACTGTGACGACGCTTGGTGCGGACGTCTCCTGGCCCGGTTGGCTTGGCCCGAACCGCGATGGGTGGGTGCCTCATTTTGATCCTCCGGCCAAGTGGCCCAAGAAACTGAAAAAAGGCTGGACCGCAAAGGTGGGCGACGGCTACGGCACCACCGCGGTTGACGGGAATCGGCTCTATGTGCACGCACGACAAAAGGGTGACGAAGTCGTCTGGTGTCTCGACCTGAAAAACGGCAAGCCGAAGTGGCGAAACCGCTACGCTGAACCGTTCAAGGAGGGCGGCGGCGGCGAACCCCACGGCAAAGGCCCCAAGGCCAACCCGACGTTGGCTGATGGTCGGTTGTTTACACTGAGCATCACCGGCATCCTCACCGCCTGGGATGCAGACACCGGCGCGATGCTTTGGCGCGTGGATCACCGAGCCAAGTTCGGCAAGCGTCCACACCCGTACTGGGGCGCCTGCACCTCACCACTCGTGGTCGACAACCGCGTTTATCTGCATTTTGGAGACGATGAAAAAGGGTTCCTCTCCGCAATGGACGTCGAGACCGGCAAGGAAATCTGGCGCAACGGCAAGGACGGTGCAGCCTACTCATCTCCGCTGTACGCCGAGATCGAAGGCGTGCGGCAGATTGTCGAATGGAACCACGAGGATTTACTCGGTGTCGAACTGGAGACTGGGCGTACACTTTGGAGATATCACCTGCCCCACCGCGGCACGAATCAAAACATGCCCACCCCGACGATTTACAACGGGCACATCCTCGTCGGCGGGGAAAAGCGTGGCATCCGCAGCATCCATCCCCACCTCAAGAATAACGAGTGGACCGTCTCCGAAAAGTGGCACCAAACCCGGGCCGCGCTGGACATGAGTTCAGCGGTGATCAATGACAATCGTCTTTACGGCTTTTCCCACTACGGTCTGGGTGAGCTTTTCTGTATCGACACGACAAACGGCAAGATTCTTTGGAAAGGCCCCGGCCGAACCGGGGACAATGTCACGTTTCTGTCCGTCCCCGGCCACGTGCTGGCGTTGATTGACGACGGCGAGTTGCAGGTACTCAAAGCCGACGGTACCGAAACCAGGATCGTGACGCGATACAAGGTCGCAGACAATCCAACTTGGGCGGCCCCGGTGTTGCTCAAGGACAAGTTGCTGATCAAAGACCGGGATTCTCTGACGCTGTGGCAATTGAGTGATACGAAACAAAACTAGTCAGATCTCTCAAAAGACCAACGACAATGAACTCACGCTGGAAACATATCGCGGTCGCCTTGGCAGCTTGCCTTGGCGTGATCGGCTGTGGTGAATCCCCATCGCCCCAACCGGCTGACTCCCTTGCCGAGCCGGTGGCGACCAACACTCCGGCGCCGATACAAGCGGCCCCGACGGCGGTTGCGAAGGAGGAGAAGCCCGATCCCATGATTGGCGTCTACGAGGCGGCCATGCTTAACCCCGCCACCAACCAGCCTCAACCCCTTCACTTGGAATTAAAAACGGAAAACAAATTCACCGCCTACCCCGATAACGAAGCGAACAACAAACTCCATGGCATCTGGAAAATCGAAGGGGCATTTTTGATCTGCACCGGTGATACTGAAGCCACCAAGCAATCCATGACGCTAAAAATCGATGCCACCTCGTTGAACTTAATCTCGATCGGGCAAAAGGATGTGGTGATGCCGCTGGATCAAATCACCCCGCCGGGCGCCAAGGGTATTGTTTTCAAAAAGAAGCCCTGAATTCGGTTTCGATCAAAACTCCCAGTCCAGCCCGGCCGTGATCACCCGGTAACGATACTCATCCTGCGGGACATTGGACTGGATGCTTTCCTGCTCAAATCCCAATTGTAACGTCAGGTTTTCGTTGTGCTCGTACTCGAGTGCCAGCTCGATTGAGCGGTCGGTACGGAAACGGTGACTGAAAAAGTCCGCCGATCGTTGCAACTCGTAGTCGTATGTCGCCCTGCGAATCGTTGCAGACAAGCTGAACGGGGCAATCTGTATTCGCCAATTGTGTGAGAGGCGTTCCCGCCGATAGTCAAAATATCCCGCGCCGCTATCCTGATTTTCCAGAATGGAAAATCGAGTGCGCATCCGGAACCGCCGATTACTGTCCCAATAATGCGTCCACTCGACACCCCGCTCGGGACGATCATAACTCAGCTCGGTGTCCGGCATGTAAAAACCGATTTCATCGCGCTGACTTCGGGTATCGTAGTCACGTTCGATGTGCGCCCCGTAGACAAGCAACTCGGAGCGATAGCCGTAATCGATCCCAGCCGCCACACGGCCGCCGGCCTCCAGATAGTCATCGAGCGGCTCGGCAAAATATTGGCGCGAGACTTCCGGTTTCAGCTCCAGCCAAGTATTGCCCGGAAGATTCCATCGCAGCGCCGGCTCAAGGCTGGCCTGCTTGCCCACCACCTGCACTGTCCCGATATCGTCCTCGGTCAATGAAGCGTCAAACATTTCGTCGATGTAAATCAGCCGCACATCCGTTTTCAACAGCCAACTTTCACCGAGCGACTTCTCCAGCGAGGCATTGAGTAGACCGGTTTGTTCCATAGACACGCTGGGCGCGTCAAAATAACGGCGATCATCAACCGCTCCAAAAATCGTTTCATCCACGCCGGAATCATTAATTGGGAGGCGCATCCCGATCTCGTCGATTCCGGTTGTCGCAAACCCGCTTGATTCATCAGCGAACGCTGACATCGTCACGTTTTCCTTGTAGCCGCCGCCCAAACGGAGGTTCGCCGAGAAATCCCATGCGGAATACTCCCGCATCAACTCCCCCTCGATCTCCTTCTCCATCTCGGCGATTTGCTTCTGCAACTCCACATCGCTGAGATCAGCCTCCTGCCCCAACGCGCTTGGCCAAGCGATCAACAGAGCTACGTATCCAATAAATCGAGTGACGTCCATCCTCACCAGCGTTAAACGCGTACTACTTGGCCAAGGTTACTCTGAATTTTTCAGCGTTCCCCAAGCTTCTCCCGCAGCCAAGCCGGCCGGTCGGTGGTGATCCCATCAATGCCCAGCTTGGCCAAGCGCTTGGCCTCGTCCGGCGAGTTCACCGTCCAAGTGAACAGCCCCATCCCGGCCGCTTTCACTTCTTCGAAAAACACCTCCGACTGAAGTCCCTTGTAGCTCACGTTCAACCCATCGAGCTTGGCCACCTTGGCCTTGGCGATCAGTTCCTCCACAGTCGGTTTTTGTTCGCCGCTCTCCTTTTCCACCTTAAAGCTGGATAGGAAAAAACATTTGATCTCCGGAAACTTGGCCTTGGCCTGTTTCACGACCTCGTAGTTAAAACTGATCACCACGAGTTGATCCGGTTTCTTTCCGCTTTTGCGAAATGCCTTGGCCAACGCTGGAATGATCTCCGGGCCGCACTTCACCTCGACGAACATCCGTTTGCCGTCGGGGATTGTGGTCAACACGTCGTCGAGTTTCGGAATTCGAATCCCCTCCCACTTGGCACCTTTCCATTTGCCGACATCCAGTTTTCGCAACTCGGCATAGGTCTGCTCCGCCACCTTGCGATCGACACCGGCCAGTTTCTTCGTAGTGGCATCGTGATGAAGCACCACCACACCGTCCTTCGACAGAAACACATCCACCTCGACGGCATCCGCCTTTTGCTCCCAGCCGAGCTGAACCGACTCGAGGGTGTTTTCCGGGGCATCGTACGAGGCGCCGCGATGAGCGATAATTTCAACTCCCGCCATCAACACACCTGCTCCATTCGCAAGCAGCGCGGCCAACACCATCCTAAACCATTTTGTTTTCATCGGAAAAATTAAGATAGGATGCCATGCACGATTTCGCCATGAACATCCGTTAATCGAAACTGGCGCCCCTGATACTTGAACGTCAATCGTTCGTGATCGAGCCCGAGCTGATGCAGGATGGTCGCGTTAATGTCGTGGATGTGAACCGGGTTTTCCACCGCCGCATAACCAAGTTCATCCGTCGCCCCGTGGCTCACGCCTCCCCGAATGCCGCCACCGGCAAACACCATCGAGTACGCCTCCTTGTGGTGATCCCGGCCGATGTTGTTCGCAGCACGGTTGTTGCTCAATCCCTGCAGCATAGGCGTCCGGCCGAATTCAGCACCGATCACAATTAGTGTCTCGTCCAGCAATCCGCGGTCCCTCAAGTCGGCGATCAACGCCGCCACCGGCCGATCCAGTTGCTTGGCCTTATTGGGAATCCCCCCGAATAATCCACTATGATGATCCCAGCCCTGATCGAACAACTGCACGAACCGCACGCCCTTTTCCACCAAGCGACGGGCCAACAGGCAGTTGTTGGCCAAGCTGGTGGCACCCGGCTTGGCCCCATAAGCCTCCAGCGTTTCGGCACGTTCGGTTTTGCTCTCCATCACCTCCGGCACACTCGCCGG
>JAPPPH010000128.1:6650-7940 GCA_028817635.1 Verrucomicrobiales bacterium
CTCGACTGCATGCGATACGCCAACTCGTACTGCGCAATTCGCGTGGCGATTTCCGGGTCTCCCACATCCGCCAGTGCGGTTTTATTGAGGAAATTGATCCCGTCAACAATGTCCCGGCGGCTGCCGGGATGGATGCCTTTCGGGTTGGACAGAAACAAAACCGGGTCGCCCTTGCTGCGAAACTCCACGCCTTGATGCAGTGTGGGCAGAAAGCCGCTTCCCCACAGGCTGTTGCCGGCACCTGCGACACTACCGGTGATCAGGACAACATAGCTCGGCAAATCCCGGTTTTCCGTCCCTAATCCGTAGCTCACCCAGGACCCGATGCCCGGGCGACCAAACCGCTCGAAACCGGTGTGCAAAAACAGCTGCGCTGGCGCGTGATTAAACTGCTCGGTACGAACGGTTTTCACCACAGCCAATTCGTCCGCAACCGCGCCCATCAACGGCAGGTGCTCAGACAGTTCCAATCCTCCCTGCCCGTGCCGGCGATACTTGAATCGCGTGCCCAACAACGTCGGATGCTCCCGGATGAATGCCAACTGCTTGCCCTTGAACATATGGTCGGGACATTTTTCCCCGTCCCGCTTGACCAATTCCGGCTTGTAATCAAACAGTTCCAAGTGGGACGGCCCGCCCACGAGGTGAATGTAGATAACGTTTTTTGCCTTGGCAGGGCGATGCGGCCTGCGAGGCGAAAGAGGATCGGCACTGGGCGCCGCAAACAAGTTGCCGTCCAGAGCCGACGCCAAACCAAGCGCACCGATCCCGGCGCCGGTGTGTTTCAAAAACTCCCGGCGCGTCTCGTTCAGGTAATAGTTTTGCTGCGGTGTCATCGTCAGCCTTTCACAATCGCCTCATCCAGATTCAACAGAATATTCGCCACGGTAAACCACTTGGCCAAGCGCTTGGTTTCCGCTTCCGAAAATTTCATCCCCCGGGCTTCACTGACCAATGCCGCGGCTGCTTTCGGATCACCGGCCAATTCATTGGCGCGCTTGGCCAATAGCGTTTTCAAATATCCCACTTCGACCGGTTTGGCTTCGCGGGACAGCGCCACCCGGAACGCAAACCGGATCCGCTGCTCATCCGTGGCCAGGCCCGGCTCATTGACGATCCGGCTCGCGAATGCCAGAGCCATCTCGACATACGCCTGGTCGTTCAACAGCGTCAGGGCCTGAAGCGGTGTGTTGGTACGCGGTCGATCCACCACGCAGGCGCCACGGTCCGGGGCGTCAAAGTTCACAAAACTCGCGTACGGCGCACCGCGTCGCCACACGACGTATACGC
>JAPPPH010000128.1:7950-8399 GCA_028817635.1 Verrucomicrobiales bacterium
GTATACGCCGCGCCGAAATCGGTTCTCGTTTGTCGCCGGGACAAACTTGGGTGCGTTGCGGCCGACATGACGCCAATTACCATCCGGCTGCGGCGGATAAATTGGCGGCCCAAACATTTTGCCCTCGAGCAGCCCACTCGTTGCCAGCGCCGAATCCCGGATCATCTCCGCGCTCATTCGCACACGGGGTGCCCGGGCATACAGTTTGTTCACCGGATCCTTCTGCAAATGCTCGCTGGAAACGACCGATGACTGCCGGTAGGCGTGGCTCATCACGATCAGCTTGTGAATGTGCTTCATCGACCAGCCGCTCTCCACCAGTTCAACCGCCAACCAATCCAGTAGACCGGGGTGCGATGGGGCCTCGCCCTGCGTTCCAAAATCCTCCTGTGTCGACACGATGCCCTGCCCCATGCACGCCGCCCACCAGCGATTCACCACTACACGTG
>JAPPPH010000158.1 GCA_028817635.1 Verrucomicrobiales bacterium
GCCTACAACAACTCGGTGCTGTTTCGGCCGCCCGGACAGGATATCCTCTGGTGTTTTGCCATGCGTGCGCCAACGCATTTTCGCGACAGTGAGGACGCCAAGCTCTGCGCCGCCTATTCCGGCGACGGCGGCCTTTCGTGGACGCAGGTTGAGCTGGCAATGGACTACCACGGCCCGCTGATCACCTGCGGCGGCATCCTGCCGGTGACCGATAAAACCGGCACGCGTTACCTGTTGGGCGTGCACCGAAACACCCAGCGGCACGATCCCGGCGGTGACCGGCAGCAGTTCATTCTCGAGAGCCGAAGCCTGCTGCGCTGGAAGCTGGCCGGATACGTCCCGGTTGCCCCGGATCAACCGGCGTGGATTCACGAGGGCAACATCGCACCGGGCGACGCGCCGGGCGAAATCCGGATCGTGACCCGCACTGGAGCCCACAAGGACGGCCTGCCGCGCCCGGGCGTGGCCTACACCGCGGTCAGCAGGGATTTCGGCAAAACATGGTCGCATGCCAAGCCGGATTCCACCCTGCCCAACTTTCAGTCGAAAGGCTTCTACGGCAGGGACAGTCTCGGACGCTACATTTACGTTTACAGCGACACGCCCGAACGCGAGGGGCTCTACTTCAAGGTGCTAAAACCGGGGGGCGACTGGTCACAGGCTAAACTTTTTTTCGGTGGCAAAACCCGCAACAGCTACCCGACACTGCTTGAGGATAAACCGGGCGAGTGGCTCTGTGTCTGGGACAGCTCGAACGATCCCAAGGTCAAGCGAACCTCCATTCGCTTCGGCCGACTGAAGGTGGACTGACACACGAATACCGTCGCTTTGCCCTAGTTGTAATCCTGCAAAAATCGGATGAGATCGGCCATCGACTGGTGAGTCAATTGCTGCTCCAGCCCGACCGGCATCAACGACTGGTTCAGGCTCGTCAACGACTTCAGTTCGCTGCGGTTGACTGTCTGCACACCCACGCCGGGCACGTTCATTTTCAGGCTTTCGCCCGACCCGGAATCGATGATCCCGACGATCGCCCGGCCGTCGTTGAACAGCGCGGTGTAGGCCAAGTATTTCGGATCCACCTGTCGCGACGGATCGATGATCGATGCCAGCAACCCTTCCGGCGATCGGTCGGTAATCGAACGAAGGTCCGGCCCCAGTTGTTTGTCCGGCGCATGGCACACGGCGCAGTGCATGTCGTACACCAGCCGCCCCTTCTCTGCGTTGCCGCTCAGCTTCAACGCCGGTGCGAACCTCGCCAACGCCCCCGCTCGATCGCCCTCCGCCGATCCGGCAAATACTCCCTTCGCACGCTTGGCGACCGCCTTGTTCGCGCTCTTCAATAGCCGGTCGCGATGTACCAGCGAAAAGCCGTTGATGGAAACCTGCCCGGTCTCCAGCCCACGCAGCAACGCCTCCTGCCACGTGCCGCGGCTCAACAAAACATCCAGCGCTCTGGCACGTTCGTCAGCCACAAGGCCGGGCCAGGCGGCAAGCAGCAGCTTGGCCGCGCCGGCGTCCGTCATGTTGCCAACGGCCCGGATCGTCCCGCGTCGAACCGCCGATGCTTCGCTCGGGGCCAGCAGTTTTTGAAAGACCGCAGCCGTGTTGGCGTGCAGTTCACTGCCGCGGCCCAGCGCTTCGATCGCGTCCAGCCTCAGTGGCTGGTTCGTGTCTGCGTTCAGGGCCAGACGCTCGGCCTCGGTCAAAATATCCCGGAGCGCCTTCGTCTGGCCGGGCAACCCGGCCTCACTCAGCTTGGCCAAGCGGATGCCGGCTTGGCCAAGCGACTTCATCCAAAGCGAGGCCAACTGCATCCGCGCGCGCGCGTTGGCCGTATCGAGGGTGTCGTCGAGTTCCCCGGCGAGTGTGCCGCGATGCCGCTTGATCCCCACCAGCATCAACTGCTCGTAAAGTTTCCCGCCCGGCTCCGCCGCCGAGAGCATCGATCCGTAATGGGCGTCCGCCGCTGTCAGGTAGGCCGCCTGCAAAAAAGGTGAGTCCGAGTCGGCCACCGCCCCGGCCTTCGCCGAGATCGACTCGCTGATTTTGCTGTCGGGCAAATAACCGGCTGAGAAGAATTGCTGCAGCGTTGCCTTGGCCTCCGGGCCGGGTTGCGCTTGGCCAAGCACAAAGTCGAAGTGCGGCGCGAACCGCTTGCCTTCCCCGGGGAATTTCTCGGTCAACCGAAACGCCAGCCGCCGAACATACGGGTGCTCGTCACCCAGCGCCTGGCCAAGCGTTGGCGGATCTAGCCGCCCCAGCCCGTCGAGTACCGCCAGCGCGTGCAAACGCGCGCGCGGCCGGGGTGACTCGATCAGCAAGGTACGCAGCTGTGGCGCCACCGCCTTGGCATCCTCCTCAATCAACAACCGGTGCGCCATATCCCGCACAGTGCCGTTCTCCGACGAAAGCAATTCTACCATTTCCGCCGGCTTGCGGCCTGCCAGCCTTGGCACCTCTCGGAGCGGTTTGTTCTTCGGCACGATCCGGTAGATGCGGCCGAAGGTGTCCCCGCTGCGAAAGTGCGGCCGCAATTCGTCCTGCCCGTTTTTCGGCAGCCAATGCGGATGCTCGATCATGTAGCGGTACATGTCGGCAAACCACAGTGCGCCGTCCGGACCGGTGCGGGTGAAAACCGGCCGGCTCCACCGATCAGCCGATGCAAAAAAATCCCGGTCACCATCGTCGGCGCGCTCACCGCGAAAGCTGACTCCGTCCTCCCGAATCACCGAGCGCTGGATAACGTTGTGAAACGGCTCGCAGGTGAACGCATGTGTCACTTCGCTGCGGCCGAACAGGATTGTGTCCCGATAAATAGACGGACCGCATGCCGACGTAAACCGGCCGCTCTGCTCAAAACTATGGAACCGTTTTTGAGGAGGCTTGTTGGCGAAGACCCTCGGGTTGCGCGGCGTGCGGACCTGCCGGCGTGAGTCGGGGTAGGTGACGTCGGGATTGCGGCGAAGGTAGCGCGCCGGCAGAACGTAGTGCCAGAGCGGGTGGCTGTTGTGCACGCCGAACCAGTTGCCCCAGTCGTCACGCACGCGACCGTACTGCGACGGCCCGGACGTGGGCTCGATCCAGCCCGTGTCGGGATCGAACCGAAAGTCGCCACTGCGAATCATCACCGACTTGCCGCTGACCTCGGAGCGGATGTTGTTGGCGCCGCCGTAGCCGATGGTGACCGCACCGGACGCACCGTGCACACGATTGTCCAGCCCCCAGTTCAGCCCATTAATGCGAAGCTGCTGGTTGCCTTCAAAAAAACCCTCGAACAATGTCCGGCGCACGTCCGCCCGGCCGTCGCCGTCCGTGTCTTTTGCAAACAAAACGGTCGGTGCCGATGCCACCAGCACGCCACCGCGCCAGGCCATGATGCCAGCCGGGAACGACAATCCGTCCAGAAAGATCGTGGAGTGGTCGTACCGTCCGTCGCCATCCCGGTCGGTCAGCAATCGCACGCGGCCGCCGTGCTTTCCCTGGTCGTCCATCCCCAGCGGGTAGTCTGCCATTTCCGCCACCCACAACGCGCCATCCGCCCGCCAGTCGAACGCCACCGGGTCGCGCACCAGCGGTTCACTGGCGATCATCTGCAGCTCAAATCCCTCTGCCACGTGCGCCGCCCTCATCGACTCCGCCGGAGGCAACGGTTCCACCTTTAGCCCTTCCGCCGCCGACAGCCCGCCGAAAGAAATGAACAAAAATCCGAACGTAAAGGCGTTTTTCATGAGTGGCTGTTGCCCGTTATTCTTTATCCCACTGGGCCATTGGATGGCCCACTTGATATTGGAAACCGATCGCACCGGCTTTCATTGCGGCGACGTGGCCATCGACATGCGCCGTGTTCGCCACACCGTCATGCCGGTTGTAAATCCGCTGCGGCATCGTCGTGTACCACGGCTCGTTGCTCGGTGTGCGGAAGAGCAGCCACTTGCCGCCGTAACTCTTGTTCACCACCCACTTATCCGGGTCCGGCTCGTTTTTGTTCTCGATGGGACCGGAGTCACCAAACAATACCGTGGCGGACGGTTGGGCGATGTGGCGTTCCGTCACCACCCGCGGATCCTCCAGCCAGCGACCCAGCTCAGGGTGATTCATCCCGATCCCAAAACTCGTCGCGTGATTGAGGCTGGGGCAGCTATGAATCTGAGTATTTTTCCCGAGCACCTTCTGGAGAAGATCCGGCCACCACATGTGATTGCCGGGCACGATCGCATCGGGCGACGCATACGCCAGCTTGGCCAACTGCACAAACTCCCCCTCGTTGGCGTCCTTGTAGAACGTGTGGGCCAACCCGATCTGCTTCATGTTGTTCATGCAGGCCACGCCCTTCGCCTTCGACTTGGCCCGGGCCAGCGCCGGCAAAAGCAAGCCCGCCAGAATGGCAATGATGGCAATGACTACCAGCAACTCAATCAGCGTAAATCCCCGCAGCGTCCTGTTTTTCATCCGTGTAAACTTGGTTTGTGCGCGAGAGCCTCGCCCCCAGCTCGCCGAAAAGCCAGTTCGTTTTCGGCGATTTATATCGGGACAACCAAGCGCTTGGCCAAGCGCAAAACAGCGGGAAAATCCGAGGGAGTGGGTTTCGTTTCCAACGGCTCTAAATTCTTCACATTTGCATCAGCAACGCCATGACTGCGAATGAGAACAGGGAGTGTTTCATGGCGCCTAAGGCTCGCCTTATTTTTTTTGCCAATACGTTGATCGGATCATTAGCGAGTCAACCGTGGAAATAAAAAACCCGTCCGGGAAAATGCGAACGGGCAAAAAGTGGTTTTTTATTTGAGAAAAAAATGGAGCGGGTGAAGAGACTCGAACTCTCGACAGTCACCTTGGCAAGGTGATGCTCTACCAACTGAGCTACACCCGCTCTCGGAAAAGCGGAGGCGCAACCTACCGAAATTGTCGGCCTTTGCAAATGATTTTTTCAACTTTTTTTGAGTGAATACCGTTGCACGAGATCGGGGAAAACACAGTCGTCGCATAGGGCGTTTGTCCGGTTGCAAAAGTCGGCCTGCACCTGCAGCAGACCCTGCTGTGCGGCCGCGCCCCGCAGGCTGATGCGCCGCATCCCGAGCAGCCGCTGCCGGACGAAACGCAGGCGTGAGTTGTCCTGCCCCTTCGGCCATGCGAAGTAGCGATCCACCACCCGCTGGCGCAGGCCGGTGTTGTCATCCGCCGCCGCCCGCGCATACAGCCACGGCAGGATGACGTTCACGGCGATGTCGTGCAGCCGACCGGCACCCAGCAGAGGTTGGGCCTTGGGAAAACGGCCGGAGCGAAATGTCCAGTGGGTCGACCAGTACTCGTCACGGGCGGTGAGGTGCCCGAGTAATGCCGCCGCCGGGGTCGGTCTGGATTCTGTCTGGCAAACCCAGTCGTCCAGCCAGGGGATGAAGTCGGGGCGCGACAACCAGTGCGCGGCCAGGGCCAGCCGGCGCTCGGGCCGGTTGGCCGGGCGCAGTCCATGAAACGTCCACACGCCTTTTGGCAGGATGCGCTTGGCCAGGCGGTCGCGGTCGCGCCACCACTGATCCCACAGCGTTCGAAGGTATCGGTTGGTGAGTTTGTCGCGGTCTAGTTGATCCGGCAGGAGTCCGCCCACGCCGAGCATGCGGGCAAGCAGCACGACCGGCTCATCCGCTTGGCCAAGGTCGGGCAGTAGTTCGGCCAGACGCCGCATGGGCCAACTGTTTTGCTTGTAGCCCAGCGCGGTGAACAGTCCCTCCCAGAGTGCCTGCCGCCAGTTGGTTCGCCGGGCGACGGCGGCGAGTGCCTCGGCCTTGGCCTGCAGTCTCGTCTCCGCCGCTTGGCCAAGCAGGGCGTGAACGTCATCCGTCGGCAGGTCGGCGAGCGGAGCGGCACAGCGCCCGAGCGTACCCGGCGGCGGGACGGTCGGCGCTTGGCCAAGCGCTTGGCTTAACTCATCGACTGGGGCGTCGAGTTGATCCTTCAACTCCACCACCGGCAGATCGGTCGGCCCGCCGTTGCCGGCTTGCCAGACTACGTGCAGGCCGACCCCGGAGAAAGCCGGGTTGGTGTGGTGTCCGTGCTGTTGCCAGCCCCCGGACACGACGTCGATCTCCACGTCGCACTCGACCGGCGCAGCGCGGCCCACCTGAATGTACGCCCGCTGAAAATCCGGCCCGGCCTCGAGATTCATGAAACCAGGATGCAGCACTGCGACCCGGCGGCCGTCAGTGGTGCGAAGTTCGCCGCGGTGAATGCGCTGATATTGCCAGATTTGCTGCAAAAGTTGCTCAGGCGGCGGGGTGTGCCCCTCTCGCAGAACGGCCGGCATCGCCTGTTGGCGCCATTGTGAGTAGAGGCTGGACACGGGGAGAGTATTCGGCCCGTGAACGACGGTTTCAAGCCCCCAAAAAAAACACTTGGCCTCGGGGGCGGATTGGGGTTTCCTGCCGGTCGCATTTCGCATGAAAAACATGATGTTTACCAGAGGTATCGTTTTTGCCGGACTGGCACTGGGGCTGATCGCCACTCCCGATCTGACCGCACAGGAAAAGAAGGAGGAGAAGCCCAAGCCGCAGTCGGTCTTTAAGGACAAGGCGCTGGAGGAAGGCGTGCGCAAGTTCGTATTCGCCAAACGCTACAACAAGGAGCCGTTGGTCGAAGGCGACCTGATCCACCTCTCCACCATCAAGGTCACCAACGCCGGCATCAAGGACCTGAGCGGCCTCGAGAAATGCCGCGCGCTCGCCTCGCTGGATTTGTCCGGAAATGAGATCACCGACTTCAGCGCCATCAAGGATCTCAAGCGCATCCAGTACCTCAACCTCGCGAAGAACAAGATCGAGGACATCTCCCCGATCGCCGGGTTGACCGCGCTGCAGTACATCGAACTGTCCAACAACCGCGTGAAGGACTTGAAGCCGCTCGAGAAGCTCAGCAACATGCGCTCGCTTTACCTGTCCAACAACCGCATCAGCGACTTTTCACCGGCGCTCAAGCTGACCAAGCTGTGGTCGCTTTATCTGGATCACAACCAGATCACCAAGCTCGACGGCGTCGCTTCACTCAAGGGCCTCACCACCCTCTCGGCCGGCAACAATGAAATCGCCGACCTCGGCCCGCTCAACGGGCTCACCCGTCTGCACTTCCTGTTCCTCGAAAACAACAAAGTGGCCAAGCTCGACTCACTCGTCAGCATGGCTGGGACCGACTACAAGGGGCCAAAAAACTTTGCCCCGTTCCTGCGCCTCTACATGAAGGGCAACCCGGTGGACGGCGCCGCGGATAGTCGGTTGCAGTTTGCGCGCCTGATGAAGTTTGGCGTGCGCGTCGAGACTCCGCGTCAGCCCGAGTTGGTCACCTTCAACAGCACCGGCTGGTCCGGCGAGCTGACCGGCGACCAGTTGGCCGCATTCCAGAAGGACATTCTGCAGCGGTTCGGCCTCGTGAAGGATGCCAAGCTCAAGCTGCAACTCAGCGTGGCTCCGGAAGACGGCATCACCAAGCAGGAGGTTGATGAGTTGAAAGCCGCCCTAAAAAAACTCGGCCTCAGCGACAAGGTCGACCTGAGCCTGTAACGAACTCTCATCCACTTTTCCAAAAGCCCGGACACTGCGTCCGGGCTTTTTTCGTAAACCAAGCGCTTGGCCAAGCGGGCAATTTTCATTCCATTGGGTGCGATTAGTTGGTAAGG
This sequence comes from Verrucomicrobiales bacterium, assembly GCA_028817635.1. Taxonomy (GTDB): domain Bacteria; phylum Verrucomicrobiota; class Verrucomicrobiia; order Limisphaerales; family UBA1096; genus UBA1096. Next base: position 7,667 of record JAPPPH010000158.1, read on the forward strand.
CTCTCCGCCCGCCGGGATGGTTTTCGCGGCGGATTTTCCCATGGCTGGTCATAATAAATGGTCCAAGGTTAAGCGGCAAAAGGGAGTCACCGATGCCAAGAAGGCCAAGGTGTTCGCCAAGCTCGCCCGCGAGATCGGTATCGCGGTTCGCGTCGGCGGGCCGGAGGCGGACCTCAACCCGCGCCTCCGCATGATTCTGCTCAAGTGCCGCAGCGCCAACATGCCGGCCGACAACATCGACCGCGCCATCAAGAAGGCGGCCGGCGATGACGACGGCGCAAACTACGAGGAGTTGACGTACGAGGTGTTCGCACCAGGCGGTGTGGCCGTGCTCGTCCATGCCAACACCGACAACCGCAACCGCACCGCATCCGACGTGCGTCATGCCGTCACCAAGGCCGGGGGGCAACTGGCCAGTGCCGGTGCCGTAACCCGGCTGTTCGAGCGCAAGGGACAGATCATCATCGACCGCGAAGCCGCCGAGGAGGACGCGCTGATGGAGCTGGCATTGGAGGCCGGAGCAGAGGATTTTGCTGCCGACGAAAACGGCTACGAGATCGTGACCGGGCCGAACGACTTTGAACCGGTGCACAAGGCGGTCGAAGACAAGGGCATCGCCACGCTCTCGGCCGAGGTCACCTACATCGCCCAGCAGACAACCGCTGTCGACGAGGCGGGTGCATCGACCATCCAAAAACTG
>JAPPPH010000517.1:0-2737 GCA_028817635.1 Verrucomicrobiales bacterium
CACCAAAAAACCCCCGAAATCATTGGAAACTCCGAGGGTTTTAAATTGGTTGCGGGAGCCGGATTTGAACCGACGACCTTCAGGTTATGAGCCTGACGAGCTACCGGGCTGCTCCATCCCGCGGTCAGTGGGCGACAGAGCCTACCACATGCCGGCGTTAGATCAAGCCGTTTTTTGTGACTGCATTTTCCGCCAGACCAAGCGCTTATCTGGGGCGTACCCAAATCGGGTCCACCATTCTGCCGTTGAGTTTGTTCCATTCGGCCAATAGTTCTTCGCGCTTGGTCGGGTTTTGCGCAGCCAGATCGGTTGTTTCGCTGATGTCGGTGGCTAGGTTGTAAAGCTGCCACTCGGCGCCCTGCCCTAGCCTTGGATTTCTCTAAATCTTCCTCTTTGTCTCGCCGTTGAGGTGCGGAATGAGGTTGGTGCCATCCAGTTTTCGTTTCCAATTCTTGGGAGCCCCCTCCGCCGCTGCTGCAGCGGTGGCGAAAATATCGAGCGAGATGACCGGCTGCCGGTAGATAGCGCCCTTGGCCAAGCGGCCTGGCCATTGCAGCATGAACGGTACTCGCAGACCGCCCTCGTACATGCTGCCTTTCCCGTCGCGTAGCGGCTTGTTGCTGGAGGTCAGTTCGCGAGTTGGGCCGCCGTTGTCGCTCAGGAAAAATACCAGTGTATTTTCTTCAAGTTTCTCCCGCCGCAACTTGGCCAGCACGGCGCCCACGCTGTCGTCAAGGTTGGCGAGCATCGCGGCGAAGATTCGACGCTGGATGTCGTCGATGTGCGCGAACTTTTCCATGTACAGGTCGGCAGCCTGCAGCGGGCTATGCACGGCGTTATAGGCAACGTACATGAAAAACGGATGCGCCTTGTTGCGGTCGATGAAGTCAACGGCCTCGCGGGTGAATGCGTCCGTGAGATACTCACGCTCGACCACCGGTTGTCCCCCACGAACGATCGGGTTGTTGGCATCGTATGCCGGCTCGGTGTAGCCCATGTGAGTGGAGTAAATGACTTTGCCATCGGCGGTGACTAATCGGCCTTTGCCGCCGCCGGGCAGCACCACGCGCCTCAGCCAAGTGGTGGTGCCGTGCCACGGATACGGAACGAAGTAATGCCCCTCGTGGGTGAACCCGAAGAATTCATCGAACCCGTGCCGAAACGGATGAAACTCCGCCTGTCCGCCAAGGTGCCATTTGCCGATCAAGCCGTTGACGTAGCCGACGTTTCGCAGCAGTTCGGCCAATGTCTCTTCGTTGCGAGGCAAACCGACTCCGGGCAGTTCGTTGTGATGCCCGATGGGGTTGAATTCGTAGCCGAATCGGTTTTGGTATCGGCCGGTAATCAGCCCTGCGCGGGAGGTGCTGCAAAACGGCCCGGTGACGTAGCCGTCGGTGAAACGTACGCCGTTGGCCGCAATGGAATCGATGTGAGGGGTCGGTATTTCGGGATTGCCCTGACAGCCCAATTCGCCGTAACCAAGATCGTCCGCAAGCAGGATGACGATGTTGGGTTTGCGGGCCTGCGCTTGGCCAAGCGCGGCGAGGCAAAGCAGCAACCCAACGAGCTTGGCCAAGCGGAGTGACATGTCAGCCCTCGGGGTAGTCGATGTCGAACCAGACCTTCTCTGCGGCGGCCTTGAGGGCGAGGTCCATCACGGTCTGCACACGGGCACCCTGAAGGAAGGACGGCTTGCACTCGCGTTGGTTGCGAATGGCGTCAATGAACTCGAAATCCTGATCCCATCGGAAGGCGATCCCCGGATCACCCTGCGAAGGATCGCGGGTGGAGCCGGGCCACGTGAGAAACTCACCCGGCACGTCGATCGTTTCCAAGCCGGCCTGCCCCTTTCGGGCGATCTGAAATTGGTTCGGGTTCTCAAGCTGGAACACCATTGATGCATCGCTGCCGTTGATCTCGCAGTAGTCCTGACTGCGTGCGCCCTCGCCACGACCGGTGGCGAGTTTACTGCTCTCGAGCACGCCGGTGGCGTCGTTTTCAAATTCCGCCATGACTGTGACCCAGTCCTCAAGGTCGGACTCCAGTCCCTGGCGGTCGTCAATGAACCGGCGGGTGTCGGCGGTGATGCGTTTCATGTCGCCAATCAAAAAGTGGGCGTAGTCGAGCCGGTGCGAGAGCATGTCGCCAAGCTCACCGGAGCCGGCCATTTTTTTGAGCTGCCGCCAGCCGATGTTGCGGTCTCCCCAATCCTGCAGGCGGCAGGTGCGAATGTGGTACGGTTGCCCGATGCCGCCGGTGTCAACGAGGTGCTTCATATAGCGCATCGCCGGCACAAACCGGTAGGTGAATGCAGTCATGTGGCGGACGTTGTTCTCGCGGGCGCAGCGCAGCATGTCGAGCGTCTCGGCCTGATCCATGCCAAGCGGCTTTTCGCAGAGTACATGCTTGCCGTTTTGCATGGCGGCAATCGCCATCGGCGCGTGGGTGAAATTGGGTGTGGCGATGATGACGGCGTGAATGTCGTCGCGCTGCACCAGTTCGTTGTAATCAGTCGTGTGCACCGGAGCGCCGGTCTGCTGCACTGCCTTTTCCAGCACTTCCGCGCTGTTGTCGCACAGGCCGACGAGCCTGGTATCCGCGCACAGTTCCAGCCCCGGAAGATGATTCTGCAGCGCAATGCCGCCGCAGCCGATGATCCCAACTCCAATGGTAGACATTTTGAATTACCGCTCGGCCAAGCGCTCAGATTTAGAGATGCGCCCGGCCGGAATGCGGC
>JAPPPH010000517.1:3231-8340 GCA_028817635.1 Verrucomicrobiales bacterium
CCGAATTCATCGCCGATACCGTAGGTGGAAACCTGGTCATGCCCCCATTTACGGATGGCCTCGGTGTTGGCTCCGGTGAGGACCTCGACGACGTGGTTTAGCCCGAAGCCAAAGCCGCTCCGCTCGCGAATGCGATAGAGGCACGCGAGGAATTTTTGCGCTGCGACCGTCCCGTCGAAGGTCTCCTTGGGGTCGAGGCAGTTGTCGCAGCCGCCGCAGTTTTCGTCGGCAAACGTTTCGCTGAAGTAGGCGAGCAACGTGCGGCGGCGGCAGTCTCGTGTCTCGGCGTAGTGCACCATCTGTTGCAGCAGGTCACGGGCTACGCGCTGCTCCTGTTCATCCGTTTTTTCCTCGATGAAACCGAACTGCTTGGCGACGTCCGACGCATTGAACAGCAGCACACACTCCGCCGGCAGACCGTCGCGCCCGGCCCGGCCGGTCTCCTGATAGTAGCCCTCGATGTTTTTCGGGAGGTCGTGGTGAATCACAAACCGCACGTCCGGTTTATCGATGCCCATACCAAACGCAATCGTGGCGCAGACGATTTGAATCTCGTCGCGGATGAACGCCTCCTGATTTTTGGAGCGCGTCGCGGCATCGAGCCCGGCGTGGTAGGCGGCACAGCGCAGGCCCTGCTCGGAGAGCCGCTTGGCCAGACGCTCGGTGGCATTCCGGCTCGCGCAGTAAATGATGCCGCTCTCGCCGTCGTGCCGCTTGGTTACGTCCAGAATCTGGTTCAGCGGCTGGCTGCGAGCGACCACCCGGTAGGTGAGGTTGCCGCGATTGAAACTGGCGACGAACCGGCGCGGATCGCGGAGTCGCAGTTGCGAGACGATGTCCTCCCGCACGCGATCGGTCGCGGTGGCGGTCAGCGCCATCACCGGTGTCTCGGGAAACCGGCCACGCAGCGTGGCGATCTGCCGGTACTCCGGGCGAAAGTCGTGGCCCCATTCGCTGATACAATGCGCCTCGTCAATGGCGATTAACCCCGGCTGCCACTCGGCCAGACGCTCGAGCATTTCCGGCAGCATCAGCCGCTCTGGCGCGACGTACAACAAACGAAAACTTCCCTCGTACAGCTTGGCCAAGCGCTCGCGTGACTCAGCGGCGGAGAGCGTGGAGTTCAGGTAGGTCGCCGCCACGCCGGCCTCCTCGAGTGCGTCGACCTGATCCTTCATCAGCGCAATCAGCGGCGAGACAACGATGGTCAAGCCGCCCTTGGCCAAGGCCGGCAACTGGTAGCAGAGCGACTTGCCGCCGCCGGTCGGCATCAGCACGAACGTGTCGTTCCCGGCCAAGGCCTCGCGCATCGCCTCCTCCTGCAGCGGTCGAAACGACTCGTAGCCGAAGAACCGCTTCAACAGCCCGGCCAGATCGTGTTTTTTGTCGTTACCAAAAAGATCCGTCTCCACGACCGCCGGTTGTAAGCCACCGCTTGGCCGGATTCAAACCCGCTTGGCCAAGCGCTTGGTTTTGGCTAGATTGGCCGCCGCATGAGTGTGACTATGGCAGAAGCCGGCACTGGGTTGACGATTCGGGATCGTGTCGCCGAGATGGGGCAACGCGTCCTGGACGGTGGCCAGATCAGCCGTGATGAGGCGCTGGAGTTGGTCAACATCGAGTCGAACGCCGACATCATGGATCTGCTCGCGTGGGCCAATCGCATCCGCGAACATTACAAGGGCAACAAGATTCATCTTTGCTCGATCGTCAACGCCAAGGCCGGTGCCTGCTCGGAGAACTGCTCGTTCTGCTCGCAGTCTGCCGCGTTCCAGACCGGCTCGCCGCGCTACGGTTTTGTCGATCCCGAGCCGGTGCAGGACGCCATGAGCGAGGCCAAGGACAACAGCGTGACCGCCGTCGGGCTGGTTGCCGCCTGGCGCGGCCTCAAGGAAGGCCCGATGCTCGACGAGGTGTGCGACCGCATCCGCGAGATGAAGGAGAACGGCAAGTCGCGCCCCGACGCCTCGCTGGGCCTGATCGAGTCGCAGGCCGTTGCAGACCGCCTCAAGGAAGCCGGCCTCTCCTGCTACGGGCATAACCTCGAGAGTTCACGCCGTTTCTTCCCCGAACACTGCACCACGCACACCTTCGAAGACCGGCTCAAGACGATTCAATTTTTGAAAAACGCCGGCATCAGCATCTGCTCCGGCGGCATCATTGGCATGGGTGAGGATCGCGAGGATCGCGTGGATTTGGCGATGGAGATTCGCGAGATTGATGCCAACGTCGTGCCGGTGAACATCCTCAATCCCATCCCCGGCACGCCGCTGGAAAATCAGGAACCGCTCCCGCCGATGGAGATTCTCAAGACGATCGCCGTCTTCCGGTTCATTCTTCCGCAAAAGGAAATCATGATTGCCGGCGGCCGCACGGTAAACCTTCGCGACATGCAGAGCATGGTCTTCACCGCCGGCGCCAGCGCGTTGATGGTCGGCAACTACCTGACCACACTCAATCAACCGGTCGAAAAGGATTTGCAGATGCTGCGCGATCTCGGTCTCGACCCAGACTGGGACAACGACTTCGCTGATCAACTCGGCAGCGGAAGCTGCGGCAGCAAGTGCGGCAGTGAAGAAAAAACGGTCGAAGCCGCCGTCACCGCCTGACCTGATCGGTATCATGACCCGGCCGCTCGGCAAAAACGACGGCGGTTACTTTGGGGAGACCATTCGCATCAGCGAGGTGCTGGAACGCACCCTTGCAGCGGCGGAGCAACATGGCTGGAGCGTGGAACTTTTTCCCGGCGCAGGCGAACTACCCCTCTACGGCATGCGCCGCTTGGCCAAGCGCGAACGGCTTTCGGTCTACATTTCCACCGGCATTCACGGGGATGAACCAGGCGGCCCGGTGGCACTAGCCGGGATGCTCGAGGCGAACGTCTGGCCAAGCGATGTCAGCCTGTATCTCTGCCCCTGCCTGAACCCGACCGGCTTTCCCCGCAACACGCGCGAAAATCTAGCCGGCATCGACCTGAACCGCGATTACCGGCACTTCAAGGCCCCGGAGGTGGCCGCACACAAGGCGTGGATCGACGGCCTGGCTGAGTTCGACATCGCGATTTGTCTGCACGAGGACTGGGAGGCCAAGGGCTTTTACCTGTACGAGTTGAACCCGGAAAAACAGTTCGCCGCGTCCGAGGCAATGCTCGAGGCGGTCGGGGCCGTCTGCCCAATCGACCAATCGGAGCTGATTGATGGTCGGCCGGCCAAGGGCGGTTTGCTCCGACCGATCGCCTCGCCCGATGCCCGGCCACTGTGGCCCGAGGCATTTTACATCGTCCAAAACAACAAGACCCGCCTGTCGTACACTCTCGAGGCGCCATCCGATTTTCCGATGCCGACGCGCGTTGACGCCCTTTGCACCGCGGTGAAATCGCTGATAGAATTGCACCTGGCCAAGCGTTGAAATGAAACCGGATACAGCCGAGAAACTGAGGTTTGGATTTTGCGAACAGCGGGCGCTGTCTGCGCGTTGGCAATCGTGCCGATACTGATGCCGACCCCGTGGGCACAGGCTGCACACGCCGCCATTGGCCTGGGCGAACTGCCCCGCGAACCGATCGTCATGTATCTCGTTCGCGGCATGTCGGCCATGTGCGCCCTGTACGGTGGGTTGCTGTTGTTGTTAGCGGGCGACGTGCACCGTTACCGCCGGGTGATCACGTTTCAAGCCGTGGCCATTTTGACCGTGGCCACCTGCGAGAGCATCCTGATGCATCACCTGCCCGTTCTCGGGAATTACATTCTCATCGACGGTGCCGTCTGCTGGCTTTACTGCCTACCGACCCTTTGGCTGCAAACGCGGCTGGAAAAGGAATAACCAATGTCGCCTTTGATTAGTTTTATACTCCTGTGTTCCGCTGCGTTGTTCGAACAACCCGAACCCCGGACTGTCCTTCGCGCCGAAATGGTACTCCTGTTCCAAAATCCAGACGGCGGCTGGCCCAAGAACGTGGGATGGAATTCGTTCGAGACCCTCAGCGATGCGAAGGAAGGATTTAAAAAATTCCCCAAGCGAAAGAGCACCATCGACAACAGCGCCACGTATACGCAGATCCGGGAACTGACAGCGGCCTACACCAAGACGAATAATTCCAACTATCGCGACGCCGCGCGGCGCGGCCTCGAGTTCATCCTCCGCGATCAACGGCCAAGCGGTGGCTGGCGCGGTTCCGATGTCGACGCCATCACTTTCAATGACGACGCCATGATCGGCGTGATGCGGTTGCTGAAGGAGATCACGCAAGAGCAGTCGAAATTTCGCTGGGTAAAGCCGGCCGAACGGGAACGCTGCCGGCAGGCGTTGGCAAGGGCGCTGCGCGTGGTGCTCGACTGCCAGATCGTGGTCGATGGCAAAAAGACGGCGTGGTGCCAGCAGCACGATCACAAGACGCTCAAGCCGGTCAAGGCACGCAGCTACGAGTTGCCGTCCATCTCCGGCGGCGAGAGCGTGAAGATCGTCCGCTTTCTCATGGAACAAGAGCGACCCAACGCGGAGATAGTCGCAGCCGTCGAGGGGGCTGTCGCGTGGTTTCGCCGCTCTGCCATCAACGGCATCCGCATCGAGCGATTCGACATCGACCCAGTGAAGGACGGCAACAAGGTGATCGAGCAGGACGTGCGCGTCGTACGCGACACGAATGCCAAGCCGGTGTGGGCAAGATTTTACGAGGTCGACACTAACCGTCCGTTTTTCTGCAACCGCGACGGCATAAAGGTTTACACACTCGCCGAGGTCACGCTCGAGCGGCGCACCGGCTACTCATGGTACAATGATGCCCCGGCCAGACTGCTTGAAGAAAATTATCCGAAGTGGCGCAAGCGAATAAAAAAAGGCTTGCCGGCAGCGACCGAATAATCTAAATTTTTTTCATGAAAACAATTCTTTTTTCATTCTGTCTCTCGTCTGTTCTTTTTTTGACTGGCTGCGGTAGGTTTGAAAGTTCATCGAATGGAAGCAGCACCGCTTCATCATCCGGCGGACCGGCTGGCAAACTGGCTGTAGCTCACTGGGTCAAGGGCGATCCGGTGGACATCTCCAAGGGCGTCCACGTCGTGGAGTTTTGGGCCACATGGTGTCCGCCCTGCCTCACCAGCATCCCGCACC
>JAPPPH010000376.1:0-7302 GCA_028817635.1 Verrucomicrobiales bacterium
GCTTCACTGACGGGCTCTCGATCAGGTTGCCGTCCTTGTCGATGAACTCCGGCAGGCAGTAGCTGAATGCCGGTGCCGGTTCATCGGCGAGGGCGTCGCTCATTTGTTGCATGAATTCGGGCAGCAGCACGTCGTCGGCACAGATGTAGTGCAAAAAATCGCACTCGTCCGCGAACTCGAGTGCCCGGTTGAAATTCCTGAACAGCCCCTTGTTTTCTTCGCTGCGAACCAGTTCACACTTGAGCGGTTTGTACGACTCAACCAACTGCGCTGTGTCGTCCGTCGAGGCGTCGTCGAGCACGATGACGCGATCCGGTTTCAGCGTTTGCGCTGCCAACGAGTCGAGTGTTGCCGAGATGAACCGTTCCCCGTTGTAGACCGGGATTACGGAGATGATGCGCGCGCGGTTGCTCATGTCGCTTCCGCGAGTTCGGCGATCATCGCCTCCCAACTCGGTGGCCGGTAGCCGGTCTCATGGTTGAACCGTGCGCCATCCAGGCTTCGATCGCACACGAAAGAGTCATCCGGCTCGATCGTGCCTTCCCAGCTGAGCTTGGCTTGGCAGAGTTTTAGCAGGTCGAATTTTGAAATCGGTTCGCTGGCGATCTGCCAGAGGCCAGAGAGTGTCGGGTGCTCGATGAGAATGCGCTCGACGACTCGCGCCATCTCGATCGTGGTGAGGCCGGTATAAATCGCCCGAGTAAAGCCGCGAACGGTCTGCCCCTGCTGACTCAGGAACCAGCCAAGCAGCGCGAGCCGGGAATCGATTTCGTGACCGATGACCGACGAGCGGATGGTTACGCAGTGAGACTCGGTGACTTCCCCCTCGCGCTTGGTTTGGCCGTAGAGATCGGTGGCATCGGCAGGGTCGGCCTCGGTGTAGTTCCCCTTCGTGCCGGTAAATACGCAGTCGGTGCTGAAATGAATCAGCCGTTGGCCAAGCGCGGCACACTGCCCGGCCAGGCGATGAGGGAACTCGGCATTGATGTGGCGCATCAGTGCCTTGTCGCTGGCCTGGTTGTGTTGCTTGATGAGGCCGACGCAGTTGATCACCGCCTCCGGTTGCGCTTGGCCAAGCGCTTGGCCAAGCGCCGCGTCATCGGTGATATCATTGACCTGAATCGACTTACCCGGGTCAAAAAGTTGGTGTTGTGCAAAATCGGTGACCGGTCGGCGTAGTGTCACCCAAACCTCGTGCCGCTCGTGGAGGCTGCGCCAAAGTTGATGCCCCAGCATGCCGCTGCCCCCGAGGATGAGCAGCCTCAAGGCTGGGCCTCCTTCCCGTGCCGGGCGGGGACGCCGCGCACGTCCTTGATGGCGACGAGGTTGAACGCATGCTTCGGCTTGCAGTTGATGCGCAGCAGTAGCGTGAGCAGTTCGTCGCAAAGCAGGCAGCCGGGAAAATTGAATCTTGGGCCTGCCATGTAGCCACGGAGGTGGCGTGTGCCGGTGGTGCCGTGCACGGTGTAGCCGCGCCCCTCGAATTCGTGGATGAACCACCCTGAGTGGTGCCGCTGAAATTCATTCCCGAACTCCGGCCCCTGTGGGACAAAGCCGTGCGGCGTCTCCAGCAGGATGTATTTGCGGCTCAGTTTCTCGACGCGATCGAGCAGTCGCAGGCCGTCGGTTTTCGGGAGGTGCTCGATGAGGCCGTAAAGGGTGACGAGGTCGAACTGTTCGTCGATTTCGTCCTCAAGGATGTTCGCCTGAATGTAGTGATCGTGAACGCTGCGTTCGCGGGCGAGGTCGATGGCATCCGCGTGGGCGTCGAGGCCGGTGGTCTCCACGCCGGGCCGGAAACGGCTGAGGTGCGAGTTGGTGCCGCAGCCGATGTCGAGTGCGGTCTTGATTTCCTCATCGGCGACGAGTTGCGCCGTGTAGTCCGCAGCGGACTTCGGGCGCAACAGTTGTCGGAGCGGGTTGGCCATGCGCCGGTCAGCGGTCAGATGTACAGCTCGATGTCGCCCATTTTATCGAGCAACGGCTCAATGTCCGCTACGGCCTCGAGCTGGCTGGCGTTGGCGGAAGTATACTCGATGCCGAGCGGTTTTTCCGCGCGATGTTCCGGCACGTTGTACTCGGGGTGGACGGTGTAAAAAAGTTCCTCCTCGGTCACGCGCTGCATCTCGTATTCGTTGACGAGTGTCTCGTGGAGTTTTTCGCCGGGGCGAATGCCGGTGACTTTGATCGGGTGCTCGGCACCCTTGGGGCTGAACTTGCGGCGGACGGCATCGGCAAGCGTCTCGATGGTGCAGGCCGGTGCTTTTCGGACGAATATCTCCCCGCCGATGGCCTGCTTCATTGCGTGCAAAACCAGCCCAACCGACTGGTCGAGCGTGAGCAGGAAGCGCGTCATCTCCGGGACGGTGATGGTGAGCGGTTCGTCGTTCTCGATCTGCCGCTTGAACAGCGGGATGACCGAGCCGCGGCTGCCCATGACGTTGCCGTAGCGGACACAGCAGAACTTTGTTTCGCCGCCCTTGAGGTTTTGGCTGCAGATGAGTTTCTCCATCATCGCCTTGCTGGTACCCATGGCGTTGAGCGGCTTGACGGCCTTGTCGGTGCTGAGTGCGACGAATACTTTCACCCCGGCGGCCTTGGCAGTGCGGCAGGCGTTTTGCGAGCCGAGCACGTTGGTCTTGTATGCCTCGTACGGATAAGTCTCGCAGGACGGCACATGCTTGAGGGCAGCGGCGTGGAATACAAGGTCCACCCCTGCCATGGCCTCCTCAAGCCGGGGCTCCTCGCGCACATCGCCAACGATGTATTCAAACTGCGGGAATGCCTGTTGCATCTCCCACTGTTTTTTCTCGTCGCGGCTGAAGATGCGAACCTTGGCCGGCGACTGCTTGAGCAGGTGCGCGGCGACGCGGTTCCCGAAGGAGCCGGTGCCGCCGGTGATCAATACATTGGATCCGGAGATGTTCATGCCGCAACCCAGCCGAGTCTAGGCTTCTGCCTGCGGATTGGCAATGGACAAGACTTGCAAGGCCGGATGGCCGGGACTAGCCTCCCGTTCATGAAAACCGTACTTGCCGCCGCCACGGGGTTGATGAGCCTGACGTTGCTGCACGCCGAACCGGAGGCGGATGTGTCGTTGGCCAAGCGCGACGTGGTCGAGCTGGAGTTTGAAACGGCCGCCGGGATCGGCTATCAGGCGTATGCAAAAAAAGGGCGGGGTGACTGGAAGCCGCTTGGCCAAGCGATCGTGGGCAACGGCGAGCCGGCCACGCTCTCGTACCCGGGCGGGGAGGCCGGCGTAGAGTTCCGCGTCGAGACATTTGACCTGGCCAAGCCCTTAGCCAAGCCGGCCCCGGCAGCAAGCCAGCTACCGGAGGGGATCGAGTACAAACTCACCGGCATCTATCGGCTGCGCGGCGGTTACAAGGCCTGCGTGGCCAAGGTCGACAGCCGCAACGAACCGGCCCGAACGGCGTACTTCACGCTGGGCCAAGGCGAGAGCGCGGGGGCAATCAAGGTGGTGCGGATTGATTCCGTCCGGGGCGTGGCGGACATCGAGGCGCACGGCGTGGCGCTTGCGCTGAGTTTCAGCGGCAACTCCTTCTCGACCACCACCGCGGAAAAGCCGAAGGCTGCCACCCAGGCAGCGGCTGGTAGCCCGACGATCATCCAGGCACCGCCGAAGGGGAAGGTGTTCATGGCCAAGAACGATCCGTACTACAAGGAGGCGCAAAAGAAGGCGTACACCAACCGGTATTCGCTCCTCGACAAAACGACGGTGCGGTCGATCAACCGCCACATCCGCAGTCGGCCGCAGTCCATTTTTACGCCGCGCTATTCGTCGCAAAACTATTACCCGCAACGTTACATTCGGCCGAAGGTAAGAACGAAATCCTACCGGGTCCCGGGGCGGTAAACGAACGAGAGCTACAAAAAAATGAGCGTCACCGCATTTCTATTGGGCGCACTGGTGCTGCTGGTCGGTGTTGGTGTCGGGTTGTACCTCGCGAAAAAGGATTGAGCCCGGGAGAAATTAGTCCTCCCAGTCGACCTTAACCGCGCCGTATTGGCCAAGCGGCAACCAAAGTCCGCCGCCTTGGTTGTCGACGGCGTTTTCGAGATTGAACCAAAGGCAGCCCTCAAGCCCGGCCCGACCCGCTACGCGAAGGGAGGCCGGGTCGGCGGTGTCGAACAAGGTGATTCCCCGGCGGTTATCCATCCCAATCAGATTGCCGCTGATGAGTTTCAGTTGCTGGATGTCCTGCTCCGGCTCGATCTCGTCCAGCAGGGTGAACTTTCCGTTTTCGTCGAGGGCAAACGATTGCAGGAATGGCTGTGTGTCATACCGCAAAACACCCCCGTCCTCCCTGAGCACCTTGGTGCGCTCGGTGAACGAGAGGAGAAGTGTTCCGTCGTTTTTCACGACGTGCGACTGCGGCCAGGAATTGGGCTGCTCGATGGAATCCACGAGGTGGGCCTCGAGGCCGTCGTACGAGCTGGCGTCAAACCAGTTGCCGTCCCATTTGCGTTCCTCGTCCCAGTGGGAGCCGTTGGTGTAAAGCAGGGCGCCACCGTGCGACGTGCCGATCAACGACCCCGGGATGGCCACCGCGTCGCGCACGACCGGGTCGGCTGGGTCCGTGTAATCCACGACATGCAGCTCGTAGCGTGTGACCCAGTAACCGCGCGGCTTCGGAATCGGCTCCGGCCTTGGCTTCGGTTTTTCGATCGGCTCGTCCGGGTCCTCCTCCTCATCTTCATCGTCGTCATTCGGTTTTTCCTCTTCCTCCTCGATGCGGATGTACTCGCTGTGTTGACTGCTCAGGTAGACGAGGTTGTTTTTGTTCAGGATCGCTTCACTGAAATTCCAGCGGTTGGCGTAGCGCCTACGTTTTTTGTCCTCCTCGTTTTCGTCTTCGTCCTCGACCGAAAGGTTAACGTTTGAGGCCAGAGCCGGCTTGGCCGGATCGGCTACGTCAAAGCAGATCAACTGCCCGGCACCGCCGCCGTAACCGGGCCACCAAATGTCCGGCATACCGCCGATGTCATCCATGATCCATGGCCACCCCCAGTATCGGTGGCCGCCCTTGTTCGACCAAAGCAGTGAGCCGTCGCCCGGCCAGTTGGCCTTGAACTGGTTGTTCCAGCCCATGTGTTCATCAACTAGCGCCACCTCGCTGATGACGGATAATGCAGGCAGGTTCGCCAGATCGACCACCGTGAGGAACAGGTTCGGGTTTGGTTCCGGCTCCAGTTTTTCCTCCCTGTTTTCCTCGTCGCCTTCCTCTCCCTTTTCGGGAACCGGCTTGGGGTTGGCGGCGTGGTAGGACTGGGTTTGCAGCAGGTACAATTTGTCACCGCGAACGGTTGCACCGGAAAGGTAGGCGTTGTGCTCGAGGATCAGGCTGCCCAGCGCGTCGTCGGGATCCGCCTTGGCGGCCACGCGCAAGGAGGGGCCGCGTTGCTCACCAAAATACCAGTTGGAGCCACGCGCCAATTGCAGAAGGTAATCGCCGACCGGGATGATCTGATCCACAAACCAGGCGAGTTCGACTTTGCCTTTGACCACCGGTTTGTCGCGGTTGCTAGCATCGACCGAGAGCAGTTCCTGTCCGGAGATGGACATGATAAAATCCTGATACTCGGTGGCGCGGCGCGGTTGCAGTGCATGCTCAATGACACCGCGTTTTTTCAGCGTCTTTTCGTTAAGATCTATGATTTGCACCTTCTTGGCGTAGCCAGTTCCTTCGTAGCCCTGGTACGGCACGAGGATCAGCCCGGCGTGCGGCAGCACGGTAAACGCCTTCTCGTCGTACTGTGCTTCACTCCACGACCAGCGGTCGCCCATCGTCACCTTGTCAAACAGCCTCGGCTTGGTCACGTCACTCACGTCGAACAGCGACACGGCCACCCGGCGCTTGTTGTCCGTGTCATCCACGCCGATCGAAACCAGCCGATCGCCCAACGGCTGAATGTAGGTCGACCAGCCCGGCACCTCGAGTTCGCCCTTGATTACCGGCTCGCGTGGGTCGGACAGGTCGACAATCCAGAGCGGGTCGATTCGCTCGTAGGTCACGATGTAAACCCGGTCGGCATCGAAGCGCGTGGCAAACAGCCGCTCGCCCTTGGCCAAGCGCAACTCGCCAAGCGCCTCCGGCTTGTCCGGGTTGGCCAGGCTGAAAGTCTCGAGCGTGGTTTCCCACCGCGCGCGGTTGTTGTTTCCGTTGCGGTTAAAAGTCTCGGAGATGACCGTGAGTGTGCCCTTAGCCAAGCGCATCTTGAACTTGTCCGCCACACGGCCGGCGGTGCGGATGGTGGCCGCCTCATTCATCGAGCCGTCAGGCGCTGAGATGTCGATGCAGCGCAGGTCTGTTTTGTAATACTGTTTTGGCACCGCCGTGGAGACGAAGAGAAACTTGTCCGTAGCGTAAATGTCATTATTGTAGCCATTGTAAAAAAGCGTGTCGCGGGCGCTTGGCTTCGACGGGTTTTTCACGTCGAACGAGGAGACCAGGGTGCCATGTTCCCAGCGCATTGAAATACTGCCGTTTTTGTTGACTACTTCCGTCTGTCGGTAAACCTGCGAGGCGATGTAGAGGGCAGTGCCGACCAGGCGGCTTTCGCGGATGTACCCCTTCACCGGTACGCTGCCGACAATGGTCGGCGTGTCGTTGCTGACGTTGACGATGATCGCCTGGCTCTCGGCACTGTCGCCCCACCAGTTGCATCCGTCCCGAGCGAGCAGGATCACGTGGTCGTCCCCCAGCATGTACATCTGTTCGCCGGAGGCCGGCATCGGCAGCATGCCCTTGATGACCGGATTGGCCTTGTCCGTTAGATCGATCACCTGCAGCCCGCGCAGGTTGTTGAAAAAATACAGCTTGTTTTTGTGAAAGCTCCAGATGTCGGACTCGACTACTTCCCGCGATCCGCCTCCATCGACTTCACTCTTTTCGTCGCTGCTGTTGAGGTCGTTTTCGCGGCCTGGCTCCGGGACACCGCCATCCTCGACCATCGCGACGTTCGAGCCGTTTTCAACCTGACCATTGAACTCGGTGGTGCCCTTGTAAAAGGCCGCGGGGAGTGTCTCTTTTTCATCGCCGCGAACACGGAGCAGTTCGTTGGACTTGGAGCTGGCGAGCCGGAAAACTAGCAGTCCGCCGGTGCCGTCTACTCGCTTAATGGCGCGCGGTGTCCAGTTGCCACTACCGAGGCGCGGCCGGCCCTCGAGGGTCACTTTCTTGATGCCTTTGGGCACGCGCACGGTGACGACCACTTCGCCCCCATCGAATTGGATGCTGACGATCTCCGGCTTGGCGGGGGAGTCCGGATTCTCCGGTG
>JAPPPH010000376.1:7312-7745 GCA_028817635.1 Verrucomicrobiales bacterium
GTGCCAGCAACGTGAAAAATGCCGGGATTCCGGCGAGGGTATTTTTGTAAAAACGGGATCGGTTCATTTCAAAAGCTTCAGAAAGGCACCCCCGAAGCGGAAGCGACAGACGAAAAAATAGACACCCGCCCGGCCAAGGCGTCAAGGGCGTAAACCTAGTTCGCGAGGTGAATCAGGTACTTTTGGAGTCGATCGCGCTCTCCCAGATGCTTTTCCTTTTGGTAGATCTGGTGGAGGTTGGAGCAGATGCGCAACAGGATGCGGCGCGGCGTGGCAGGGGTGAGGAAATCATTCTCGAACCCGTATCCACAGCGTTTCAGGCGCTCGGCACACTCGGCCTGGGTGAGGAAATTCCCGCCGTTGAACGGATCCACGAAAATGGTGAACGTGGGCGATTGCAGGCGAAGGATGAAATGCCCCGGCATGGCGACTC
>JAPPPH010000376.1:7755-8256 GCA_028817635.1 Verrucomicrobiales bacterium
GATCGTAATAGTTGGCCTTGTCGCCTCGAAACCGCTCGCCTCGGAAAAGCACCCGGTTGATCGCCATCAACGTCGCGGGGTGGCTTTGCTGCGGGTCGCAGGTGTGACGCACCCTCTCCGCAAAGTCATCGATCAGTGATTGGTATTCGTGCTGGTTGAAGTGTGGGAAAACCGTCCGGGTCAACAGCCAGACGCCTTTTTCCAGATTCAAATTCTCACTACCGCGGTTGCAAAAAGAGATGAATTCCGAGTCGGCGTTATTACGATCCAGTTGGGTGATCAACTCCCATGAGTGCTGGCGCACGAGCCGGTCGTTGCTGTGCAGCCCGGCGCGCAACCATGGGCGGGCTTCCATGCCACAGGCCAGTAGGGTACGGCGGACGGATTGAAAAACCTGAAGATCGGGGTCGGACAACAATCGAACCAAGGCCGCTTTGTCCCGGTCGGAAAGAGAGGCCGGCTCTGCACGGGTTGCCAACTGAGCCTGCATAACTTGGGTAC
>JAPPPH010000060.1:0-5753 GCA_028817635.1 Verrucomicrobiales bacterium
GCCCCGAAGAAGCCAGATGTGCTTATTGACGGGGTGCCGGAATGGTTTGTCGGGCCGTTGATCGCTGAGTTGGTTGCGCATGAGGTGGGCCACACCATCGGATTGCGGCATAACTTTAAGGCCTCAAGCATCTATTCATTCGAAAAGATCAACAGTGACGAGTTGAAAGGCAAGGAAACTTTGGCGGGATCAGTAATGGACTATTTGCCTATCAATATGTTCAAGGGTGTTGGTAAAAAGCAGGGTGACTACACTATGATCGAAATCGGTCCTTATGACTACTGGGCCGTTGAGTACGGTTACTCGATTTTGAAATCCGAGAGCGACCTTAAAAAAATTCTGAGTCGAGTGTCTGATCCGAAGCTTCAATTTGCTACTGACGAGGATACTTTTGGGCCGGATCCCTTTGCGCGGCGATATGACTTTTCCGCGAACCCTCTTCAGTACGCACACAATCAAATGAACATTGTGAACCATCACCGCGATCGCCTTCTCGATAAGTTTGTAAAGGATGGCCAAAGTTGGGCCAAGGCTCGCTATGGCTATCAGCTTACCCTGTCGCTTCAATCCCGGGCCGTGAGCATGATGGCTAATTGGATTGGAGGATCGAATGTGAACCGTGACAAAAAAGGCGATCCAGGTAATCGCTATCCGGTTACCCCTGTCTCATCGAATCTCCAGCGGGAGGCGCTAGATTTTGTTTTGAAGAATTCCTTTGAGGATAAGGCATTCGGGTTGAATACCGAGTTGCTTCGCCGCATGGGTAGTGACCGATGGATTGACAACCTGTCTCGCTCCATGGACAGCGCTACTTGGCCTGTGCATGAGAAGGTAATGGGGATTCAGGCTTCTACGCTGACGATGATCCTGAACCCGACCACGCTGGGTCGGGTGTATGACAATGAATTCCTTGTCGAGGCGGATAAGGATGCGATCACATTGCCGGAAATTCTTGGTAAATTGGACGATGCCATCTGGACTGAAATCAAGGTCCCGGCCAAGGGCGAGTACTCGGCTCGCAAGCCGTTAATCTCGAGCCTGCGCCGCAATCTGCAGCGCGAGTACCTCGAGCGTCTTGTAAGCCTTAGTATGCCGGGTAACCTGCGAGGCGCCAGTTCGCGGCCGTTGGCCAACCTGGCCACGCAACAACTTCGCAGCTTGGCCAAGCGCATTGACAACGCACAAAAAGTTGAAGGTGTGAAGCTAGATCCATATACCGCCGCCCACCTCGCCGAGGCCAGAGAGTTGATTAAGAAGACCCTCGACGCCAGCATCGTCTACGGCAGTACGAAGATCTGATCGATCATCCATTCTTTGCTTTTCAATACCGGTGTCTTTTTTAAGGCACCGGTTTTTTAACGCTCCAACACGGCGGTGGCGGTGGCGTGTTGGGAGGTGTGGCTCAGGGTGATGTGGAGATGGCTGGTGCCGGTTTTCTCGAGGAGCGCCTGCGCTTGGCCATGAAGTCGGGCGACTGGTTTGCCGGTGTCTTCCCTCGTGATTTCCATGTCGTGCCAGCCGAGCGATTCCCCGATGCCAGTGCCGAATGCCTTCGCGATGGCTTCCTTGGCGGCGAAGCGTGCGGCGATGTTGGGGGCGGGGTCGGTGTGGCTCAGGCAGTATTCCTTCTCGGCCGGCAGCAGGATGCGGTCGATGAATTTTTCACCAAACTTTTTGTGGGAGTCGCGAATGCGATCGACCTCGACGATGTCTGTGCCGATGCCGACGATCATCCTGCGTCGTAGCCGGCCATTTGCTCGATCATCTCGCGGGTTGCCTGGCCAAGGCCGACAGTGATCGCTCGGCTGACGATGCTGTGGCCGATGTTCAACTCGTTGAGGTGCGGCACGGCAAACAGTGCGCGGACGTTTTCGTAGTTGATGCCGTGTCCGGCATTGACACCGATGCCAAGCGCCTTGGCCTGTTCGGCGGCCTTGGCCAAGCGCTCGATTTTCGCAGCGCGCCCGGCTTCGTCGGCATACGCCTCGGCGAACGCCCCAGTGTGCAGCTCGATGAACGGGCTGCCTGTTCGAGCGGTGGCCTCGATTTGCTCCGGGTCGGGGTCGATGAAAAGGCTGACCTCGATGCCCGCTTGGCCAAGCGCCTGGGCGGTGGCGGTGATGGCGTCGACCTGGGCGGCCACGTTGAGCCCACCCTCGGTGGTGACCTCAGCCCGGTTTTCCGGGACGAGGCAAACGGCCTCCGGCTTGAGCCGTGTGGCGATGTCAATCATCTCGGCCGTGTTAGCCATTTCAAAATTCAGCCTCGTCGTGACAGCCTCGCGTATGGCCCAGATGTCACGGTCCTGAATGTGGCGCCGATCCTCGCGCAGATGGGCGGTGATGCCGTGTGCCCCGGCAGTTTCGGCCATCCTGACGGCCTCAACGGGGCAAGGCTCGCCCTGTGTTTGTCCACGGTAACGGGCTTCCCTCACCGTGGCGACATGGTCGATGTTGACGCCGAGCTTGAGCATGGATGCCGCTACTTTTTGGCCGCCGGTTTTTTTCTCGGCTTGATGCGTCTTGGCTTGGCGCGCGGTGTTTCCGCCGGCTTGGGCCATTCGAGCGTGGGCTTGGGGAACTGCGGGTTGTCGAGCCAACGGGTGAGAAGCGCGATCTCCAGCGCGGAGAGGCCGAGGTGCGACTTGCGCGTGATGGTCAACTCTTTGCCATTGACGGTGGCGTCGGTGATCGTGTTGCCGAGCTTCGGGTAAAGCGAGGTGATGAATTCGATGCCCTTGGTCTTGTTGACTAGTTGCTCGCGTCGGTCAGAGAGAATGGCGGCAAACTGGATCAGCAGGTTCCATTTCTCGAGGCGCTGCCCGGTGATCTCCCAATTGTAGTAAACAAGGTTCTTCTTGTTGATGAACTCATTGAGCAGTTCCTGCGGGATCGGTTTCTTGATGGGATCCGGTGGGAACACGCCGCCCACCACATAGCCCTTGTCGGCCGAGTTGGCCTTGGTTAGGTACGGCGCAAACAGCGGCACGTTGCCCCAGGTGACGACCGGCTTTTTCGGGTCGTGCACCACCTTGCCAATATAGTTTTCTCCCCCGCCACCCGGTTTCTTGAACGTGTCAATGCGCTTGGCCAGTACGGCGATCTCCGCTGCCGGATCGCCGACCTTGACCGCGAAAAACGACTGAAACTTTGTGCGCGCCTGCGACCACGCGAAGAACTGGTTGTTGGTTGGCTTTAGCTCAGTTCGGCCGAGAACACTCCCGGCGGTGGCCATCCCGACTCCGCGTGCGGCGGTAAAGCTGGCCAATGGCTCGGTGATCGTGCGGGTTGGGATTTCCCACTTGGCCGTGCTGGCCGGCAGCGCCTCGTCATACGTCACGACTGCCTTGGTGAAAAAATTATCTTTCCGCAACCGGGACGTGAGCCGGACGGCGTTGGCTTTCTCTGATAGCAGATTTTGCAGAGCCGGTAACTGGGAGAGAAGGGTCAGCTCAAGCGTCAGGTCCTGCTCCGTATTTGCCGGGGAGGGGCGGCCCGTGTCTGCGATTTGCTGGGAGGCCTGCTTTAAAGCCGCAAAAGTTGACTTGCCGATCCCGAGCAGCAGCCAGCCGTCCGCGTAACCAAAGCCGACACTGCGGCCGTTTTTGTAGTCCACCCGCCAGCCGGTGTAGCCGGCCTGGGTTTTCTCCTCCGGCTCGATTCCGTCACGGGCTGAGAGCTGCTTGAGCCGCTTGACCCACTCGCCGCCGCGCGTCTTGCTCATCGCGGCCATGAACGTAACGTCCGGGTTGCGCTCGCCGGGGGCGATCGTCAGGTACGTCTCGCCGAGGCCGATGTCTGGCAGGATTGAGTTGAAGATCGACACACCCTTGCCGGATTGGGCGGCGAGGTGATTAGCCAGCTTGCCCAGTGCCTCGGTCCGGAGGGTACGCGTCTCTTTTTGAGTCCAGACTGCCTTGAGCGTTTTGGCGTCCTCACGCTGGATCAGGTTTTCAATTCCAGCAAAATGCAGCTTCAGCGCTGGTTCAGCTGTTGCCTTGGTCAAGCCGGTCGTCAGGAGTGCCGTCGCAAAACAAACCTTCAATGTACACTTCATGGGCGACCCTCCATGCCAGAGAACGACCGACTAATCAACCGCAAACCAAGCGTTTGACCAAGCGGCCGTGTCATAACGGAGCAGGAATGTCCCCTCTTACCAAGTTCGCGCTTGGCCAAGCGGGGTGGCTTTTTGATGGAGTGAGTGGTAGCGTTCCGGGCGATGCTTCAGCGCTTGGCCATATTATTGATGATGGTTTGCTGTGCGGTATCCGCGAAGGAGTTTAGCCAAGCGGATCGCGAGTGGTGGGCGTTTCAGCCGGTGGTGAAGCCAGCCGTCCCGTCAGCCGGACAGGGCTGGGCGATCAATGAGATTGACCACTTCGTTGCACGCAAATTGAAGGTGCAAAACCTTTCCCCGGCCGGCTCGGCGGCTCGGCGGACACTTATTCGCCGGTTGAGTTTCGACCTGACCGGGCTGCCGCCCACGCCGGGGCAGGTTTCGGAGTTTTTGTTGGATCGTGCGCCGGACGCCTACGAGAAACTGGTCGATCGGTTGCTCAACAGTCCGCGATACGGGGAGCGTCTGGCGACGTTTTGGTTGGATCTTGTGAGGTACGCAGACTCCGACGGTTACCGCGCGGATCACTACCGCGCGGAGGCATGGCGGTATCGCGACTACGTCATCCGCTCATTCAATACGGACAAACCCTATGACCAGTTCATTCGGGAACAGTTGGCGGGGGACGAGATCGCCCCCGGCAACCGCGATGCACTCGTCGCGACGATGTATTTTCGCCACGGCATCTACGAGCACAACCAGCGCGACGTCGAGACCCAGTGGGCGGAGATGCTGGCTGATGTTACCAACGTAACCGGCGATGCGTTACTCGGGCTTGGCCTGCAGTGTGCGCGTTGTCATGACCATAAATTCGACCCGATCACGCAGCGTGACTACTACCGCCTTCAGGCTTTCTTTACTCCGCTGCTTCAACGCGCCTCCATGCCGGTCGGCACGCTGGAGCAACGGACGGTATTCCATGAAAAACAGGTCGCGTGGGCCGAGGCAACTGAGGCGATTCGCGAACGCCTTCACACCATCGAGCGGCCGGTGTTGCTGAAGCAGACCACGGGTGAGGGGTTCGACAAGTTTATCGACAAAATCAAGGCGATGATCCGCAAGCGGCCGGAGAAACGCACCGCGTATGAGCGACAGATAGCGGAGCTTTCCGAGCGACAGTTTGGCGTGGAACCGGCCAAGCTGGAGAAACGGTTGGCGGGCGAGACCAAGGCGGAGTGGAAGCGGTTGCGCGATGAGCTGAAGCAGTTCGATGCGCTCAAGCCAACTCCTCTCGCGCAGGTGAAGTTTGTGGCGAGCGATGCCGGGCCGGTAGCCCCGGCGACGTTCATTCCGAAGACCGGTGTCACGGTCGAGCCCGGTTTCCCCAGTGTACTGGGCGAGGCATCGGCGAAGATCACGCCGCCACCGGCGGTGCTGCAATCGACCGGCCGTCGAACGGCGTTGGCCAACTGGATCACCAGGCCGGATCATCCGCTTACCGCACGCGTGTTGGTAAACCGGCTGTGGCAGCAGCACTTTGGCCGGGGATTGGCGGCGAATACGAGCGACTTCGGAAAACTGGGTGAACGCCCAACGCATCCGGAGTTGCTCGACTGGCTGGCGGCTCGATTTGTGGAGGACGGCTGGAGTCTCAAGAAAATCCAGCGCAAGATGGTTACCAGTGCAACGTATCGGCA
>JAPPPH010000060.1:5763-8182 GCA_028817635.1 Verrucomicrobiales bacterium
CGCCGCTACCGGGATGGATCCCGCGAACGTATGGCTGGCGCGAATGCCGATCCGTCGCCTGAGCGCGGAGCAGGTTCGCGACGCACTGCTGGCGGTCTCGGGTGAATTGGATTTCAAGTCGGGCGGGGCCGGGGAAGTGGCTGATAAATCGACTCGCCGATCGGTGTACCGCCGGGTGATGCGGAACAGCCCGGACGAGGTGCTCCACGCGTTCGATGTGCCGGATCACATCTCCCACATGCCGCAACGCAGCGTGACCACCACGCCAACCCAGTCGCTTTTGTTGTTGAACAGCGGATGGATCCGGGCGCGAGCATTCGCCTTGGCCAAGCGCTTGGCCAAGCGGCATCCCGGCGAAGTCGGCGCGCAACTGCAGTCGGCGCATGAGCTGGCACTTGGCCGGGCAATCTCGGCTCCTGATCGGGCGGACGCGCGGGCGTTTATCGAGCAAAACAGCGACGGCAGCGCGGCTGCAGATCAGGCCGCGCTGGCCGAGTACTGCCACGTGTTGCTCAACGCCAACGGATTCCTGTACGTGGACTGACGATGAATGCCGGTGAACATGATTTGGGTGGGCCGCTTTCCCGGCGCGATTGGCTGCTCCGTGGCGGGGCCGGTTTTGGTGCGGTGGCGTTGAGCGGTTTGTTGGCCCGAGACAATGCGCTTGGCCAAGCGAAGGAGCCTTCCTTCCTGAGACCGCACTTCGCGCCGAGGGCCAAGCGCGTGATTTTTTTGTTCATGGAGGGCGGCCCGAGTCAAATGGATTTGTTTGACCCGAAGCCGTTGTTGAACAAGCTCGCCGGTCAGCGGTTGCCGGAAAGTTTCAAACGGCCGATCACGGCGATGGGCGAGGCGGAGTCGCCGCTATTGGCGAGCCAGCGGGAGTGGCGTCAACACGGGCAGGCCGGCACGTGGGTGAGCGACTGGCTGCCGCACACG
This sequence comes from Verrucomicrobiales bacterium, assembly GCA_028817635.1. Classification (GTDB taxonomy): domain Bacteria; phylum Verrucomicrobiota; class Verrucomicrobiia; order Limisphaerales; family UBA1096; genus UBA1096. The sequence goes on from JAPPPH010000060.1 coordinate 6,703, forward strand.
GCGGGGTGCGTCGATGACATCGCGGTGATCCGTTCCTGCTGGACGAACGGGATCAACCACTCCGGTGGTGTTTGCCAGATGAACACCGGGCAGCCGCTCGCGGGGCGACCAAGCCTCGGCGCTTGGGTGAATTACGGACTGGGTACCGAGAACGAAAACCTCCCGGCGTTCGTCGTGATGACCGACACCAAGGCAACTCCGACCAACGGGCCACGCAACTGGAGTGCCGGATTCATGCCGGCGGCGTATCAGGGGGTGCGCATTCACCCCGGTGCGGAGCCGTTCCGTCACCTGAATTTACCGAAGGGTGTGACGCCGGGGATGCACCGCCGAAAGCTGGAGATTTTGCAGCGGCTCAACCGGGGGCATCAGGCGTCGCGCAGCCACCAGAGCGAACTGGAGGCGCGCATTCGCAGTTACGAGTTGGCCTACCGCATGCAGGCCGAGGCGCCGGAGCTCGTTGACTTGAGCCGAGAAACCGAGGCGACCAAGCAGTTGTACGGCTTTGGCAACAAGGACACGGAGCCGTTCGGTCGGTGTTGTCTGTTGGCCCGGCGGATGGTTGAGCGCGGCGTGCGGTTCGTGCAGATTTACCATGGGGCCGGCAGTAAATGGGATTCTCACACCAAGATGGAGGCGAATCATTCTCGCCAATGCCGTCAGAGCGACCTGCCCACGGCGGGGTTGTTGAAGGATCTGAAATCACGCGGTCTGTTGGACGACACGCTGGTCATCTGGGGAGGCGAATTTGGCCGTACCCCGATGAGCGAGAAGGGCGATGGACGGGATCATAACCCGACCGGTTTTACCATGTGGATGGCCGGTGGCGGGGTGCGGGGAGGCCAGACAATTGGTGCCACGGATGAGCTGGGATTGTGGGCCACGGAGGATCGGTTGCACGTCCACGACCTGCACGCGACGGTCCTGCACCTCCTTGGGATTCACAATCTTGACCTGATTTACCACTACAAGGGCAGGCCGGAAAACCCGACAATCAACGAGGGAACGGCCTTTACAAAAATTGCAAATGGGTAACTTTACCGCTTGCCAAGGGGTGAGTGCGGCCTCACCTTCCCGCTTTCGGCATTGTTCCGCTTTGGACTGCTGCTGAACAAGACAGGACCTATCATGGGAAATAAACTATTTGTTGGTGGCCTCAAATGGGAGGCCACGGAGGACGACCTTCGCGAGTTTTTTGCAGAGGCAGGAGAGATCACGGACGCAGTCGTGCTGCATGACCGGGACACGGGGCGGTCACGCGGATTCGGATTCGTCACCTACGCCACGGACGAAGAGGCCAAGGCCGCAGTGGAGAAATTCAACGAGGCAGACTTCATGGGCCGTAAGTTGACGGTGAATGAGGCACGTCAGCGCGAAGACCGCTCAGGTGGCGGCGGCGGCGGGTGCGGCGATGGACGTCGCAACAACTGGTAAGTTTAACCTGACTTGGATCGGGCCCAGGCGGCCGGATCCTGTTGGT
>JAPPPH010000439.1 GCA_028817635.1 Verrucomicrobiales bacterium
ACACGCATCAGGGTGGGGTGCTGAAGCTCTCGGCACAACTTTTCCCATTGAAGCCGGGTGAGAAGCGCGAGGCACGACTGGAACTGCAGTTGCCCCGCGAAAAGTGGAGCGTGGCAGCCAAGGCGGAAGTGCATTACCCGGGCTGGGATGCTCATTTTCGGATTGAAAACTGGGACAATACCAATGACGTGAAGTACCGGGTGTGCCACGGCGAGAAGGCAAAATTCGAGGGACTTATTCGTCGTGATCCGGTTGGCCGAGACGAGATCGTTGTGGCCAACCTTTCGTGCAACTCCAGTCGCACAACCGGGCCGCGCGATGAGATCGTGAAAAATCTCCGACAGATCAATCCTGACCTGTTGTTTTTTGGTGGCGACCAGCACTACCGGCACACCGAGCATACCACCGGCTGGATTGAGTTTGGCCTGCAGTACCGCGATGTCATCCGCGATCGCCCGACGGTTTGCATCCCGGACGATCACGATGTCGGCCATGGCAACGTTTGGGGCGAGAGCGGCAAGCGTTCGACCATCCGCGGCGATGCCGATGGTGGCTATCGTTACCCTGTGAAGTACGTGAATCAGGTGCAGCGCCAGCAGACCACGAGTTTGCCGGACCCGATTGACCCCAGGCCGGTGGACCGGGGGATCGGTGTTTACTTCACGCGCCTAAATGTTGGTGGAGTGGATTTTGCCATCCTTGAGGATCGGAAATTCAAAAGTGGCCCGGCTGGGAAGATTCCAAAAATGGGACCTCGGCCCGACCACATCAATGACCCCAAGTATGATCCGAATAAAATCGACCTGCCGGGTTTGCAGTTGCTGGGGCCGCGTCAGGAGAAGTTTCTCGCGGATTGGGGTGCGGATTGGACTGGTGCCGAGATGAAAGGCGTGCTGTCGCAGACCGCCTTTTGCGGCGCGGTGCACATGCACGGCGGACGCAACAGTCGGCTTCTGGCGGACCTCGACTGCAACGGCTGGCCGCAGACACCCAGTCGCCGTGCGCTGTCGCTCATTCGTCGCGCTTGGGCGGTGCATCTTTGTGGCGATCAGCACCTTGCTGTGGTCGTGAAGCACGGCATCAGCGAGCACGGAGACGGCCCTTACGGTTTTACCGGCCCGGCTTTGGTGAACACGATTTACGGCCGTTGGTGGCACCCGCTCGACGAACAGCCCGGTCCGAATCCCGTGCCGGACAGTCCGCTGCCGTGGACCGGAGATTTCAAGGATGGTCTGGGCAACAAAATTTCGATGATGGCTTACGCCAATCCCGAGAATCGCAATGATGAGCGCAAGCGCGCCGACGGGTTCGGTATCGCCCGTTTCAACAAAAAGAAACGCGAAGTGACCTTCGAGTGTTGGCCCCGTTTTTGTGATGTCAAAGATGGGGACGCGGCACAGTATCCCGGTTGGCCGATCACGATCAAACAGGAGGCCAACGATGGTCGCAAGGTCGCCGGTTATTTGCCGGAATATATCTTTGCCGATGGCAAGGACTGCGTTGTGCAGGTAATCGAAGAGGCGAGCGGTGAGGTGCTATACACGACCCGCTCAACGGGCGGCCGTTTTCAGCCCAAGGTCTATTCTAAAGGCAAACACACCGTGAAAATTGGCCGCGAATTACCAAACGGCAAGACCTTGAAAGGAGTCCAACCCAAGACCAAAACAGCGGCTGGCCAAGCGCGAGTCAAGGTGTAACAGCGCTTGGCCAAGCGCACTGTCATGGATCCGCAGAGATTAATCGCCGTGGTGTTGCTGGTGTTTGCTGGCACGTCAGCAGTGTGTTCAGCGGAGTCTGCGGTGTTGCAGGTGTTCGACAGTCACTGCGTCAAGTGTCACGGCAGGGACGGCAAAACCAAGGGCAAGGTCAACCTGCTTAATCTCAAGTCGGATAGCGACTTGGTTGACGACGTCGATCTGCTGCAGGACATCATCGAGGTGATCGACAACGGCGACATGCCGCCCGAGGATGAACCGGGCTTAAAACCGGACATCCGGGAGTCTGCTGTTGCGGAGTTGCGCGGCTTGCTCAGGCTCGGTTTGGCCAAGCGGGCGACTTTTCCCAAGACACCCATCCGGAGGATGAATCGCTTCCAGTACAACAACGCTGTGAAGGATTTGTTCAAGCTCAACGTGGAGGTGTTTTCATTGCCGGAAAAAATGATGCGCAGCTATGGCTACTTTGACCCTGCGTCGGGCAAAATGCCGGACACGGTGCACGTGGGCAGCAGGCCGCTTGGCAAGTCGCAGATGATCGAGCCTCGCCTGGCCGGAGTGGGACCGTTCCCGCAGGATCTGCGGGCGGAACACGGATTCGACAATCGCGGGGATCACCTTTCGATGTCGCCCATCCAGATGGAGGCGTTTTACAAGCTGAGCCAGTCGATCATGAGCAGCAACGATTTCACGCCCAAGCGCTGCGGCATCTGGGGGGAGTTTTTCGCTGAACCGCAGTCGAAGGGGGACGAGCTTGACCGGGTGGTTCATGAGCGCTTGGCCGGCTTTTTGCGACGGGCGTTCCGCCGGCCGGTCGCGCCGGAGTTGGTTTCGCGCTACGCCGCGAACGTGAAATTGCAACTGAAAGACGGCGTGCCGTTTGAAAGAAGCATGAAGAACATCGCCTCGGCGGTGTTGTGTTCGCCCCGTTTTCTGTACCTGTACGACCAACCGATCAAGGGAGTCCGGGATGACTTCAACCTAGCCTCACGCCTTTCATTTTTCCTGTGGGGCAGCATCCCCGACGACGAATTATTGGAATTGGCAGAGAAGCAAACTCTACACAAACCGGAAGTACTCGCAGCGCAGGTCGACCGGATGCTGCGGGACAAACGTCTCAAGAGATTTTGCGACAGTTTCCCAGCGCAGTGGTTACAATTGGAACGCATCATTACCTCGACCCCGGATCGCAGCCTGTTCCCGACGTTCTACGCGAATGCCTACCGAACCAGCATGCACATGATGTTGGAGCCGCTGTTGCTGTTCGAGGCGGTGCTAATCGAGAACCGGCCGGTGCATCAGTTGATCGATTCGGACTTCAGTTACCGAAGCGGCCCGTTGTCGGGTTGGTATAAAACCGGGAAGCGTACCGGCGGGCTGCCGCCGACTCGCTTGGCCTACAAGCGGGAGGCGCTTGGCAGTCGACGAGAGGGCGGGGTGATCACCAACGCGGCAGTCATGACGATGACCTCAAACCCGGTGCGATCACAACCGATCACGCGCGGCGCCTGGACGTTGACCGTGATTTTCAACAACCCGCCCGAGCCACCACCGGCTGATGTGCCGCCGTTGCCTGAGGGGGAGAACGGCAGAAACGACGAATCGCTGACCATACGCGAGCGCTTGGCCTCCCACCGGGACCGCCCCGACTGCGCCGGGTGCCATGTGAAAATTGATCCGCTTGGTTTTGCACTGGAAAACTACAATGCAGTCGGCGCTTGGCGGGAGACGTATGGCAATGGTCGAAAAGTGGACACATGCGGCAAACTGTTTCGCCGGCATGAATTCGCTACGATTGAGCAATTTAAGGATGCGCTACTGGCTGAGAAGCCTCGTTTTGTGAAGGCGTTCGCCGGGCATCTTCTGTCCTTCGCGCTTGGCCGGGAACTGGCCGTTGCGGATTCCCCGGCGCTCGAAGCCATCGCGGTCGAGGCTGAAAAGAGCGAATATCGCTTTCAACCGCTCCTCAAAAGTATCATCCTGAGTGAGCCGTTTTTGCATGAACCGAACTGAAATGTCCGCACTAAACCGACGAACCTTTCTAAGAGGCGCCGCCGGCGCGACGCTTTCGCTGCCGTGGCTGGAGTCCATCGCTTCGGCTGCCAACGTAGAAACTCCTCCCCAGCGATTGGCCATTTACTACGTGCCGATCGGGGTGGTGCGGCGTTCGTTTTTCCCGGGCGAAGCGGAGACTGAAGTGCCCAAGTTTCGTGGTTTTCTGGGTGGGAAACGGGAACAGCCAGACCTGTACAAGCCGGGCTATCAACCAATCGTGTGGACTCCGACGCTGGAACCCCTGCGAAAGGTTCAGGATCATGTCACACTCATTACCGGGCTGGATCGCGTGTACCAGAACGGAACCGATGTGCACGCCCAGTGTGCCAGTTGTTTTCTGAGCAGCGCGGCTCCGTATGAGATCAAATCATCGGCTTGGCCATTGAATCGTACGCTCGACCACGTGGTGGCGGATCATGTCGGCGACGCGACTCCGTTCCGGTCGCTGGAATTCAGTTGCAACAGCCACAAGGACAACGTCGAGTCGATCTACTTTGACAACATATCATGGTACGGCACCGGTCATGTGGCGCCGTCGATGCGCGACCCGCAGAAGGCCTATCGTCGATTGTTCGGCACGAGGGACACGGAACAATTTCGAAACATCACCGACCTTGTGTTGGAGGATGCACGCTCGCTTCAACGCGAATTGGGGAGCGAGGATCAAAACAAATTTAACGAGTACTTCGACTCCGTCCGGGCGATTGAAGAGCAGATGGAAAAAATGGCCCGAATGAAAAACGGCTTGGCCAAGGCCTCCATCGACGAGCCAATCGATGCCTACCTGCCCCGCGGGGAGTACATCCGCTTGATGGGAGACCTGATGGTCGTTGCGTTGCAGACCGGCTTGACGCGGGTGGCCACGATGATGATCGGGCCGGAGCGATGGAACACGCCGTACATGTTTGAGGGTGTCTTCGACAAGCCGCGCAGCCATCACTCGATGTCCCATAACCAACCCAAGTTCATCGACGACCTGGCCAAGGTGGATCGTTTTTACATGGAGCAGTTCGCGTATCTTGTCGAGAAGATGGCCAGCATCCGTGAGGCTAACGGCACGACGCTGCTCGACAATACGATTTTTACCTACGGCTCCGGCTTGGGAGATGGCGCGTCGCATCAATACAACAAACTCCCAGTCATCGTGGCCGGGCGTGGTGGCGGAAAAATCCGAGCGGGAGGCAATCACCTCAATGTGCCCACCGGCACGCCCTTGGCCAATCTTTGGCTGGCCCAGACCCAGGCGCTTGGCCTAAAACGCGACCGCTTCGCCGACAGCACCGCCCCGCTTGGCCAAGTTTTGGTTTAGCCAAGCGCTTGGCCAAGCGCAGTTAGTCGAACCAAGTGGTGAAGGCTTCCACCGGTTCGCGCTCGGTGCGGTATTGATAGGAGGCATCATCGTAGTCGGCGTGGCCAAGCGCCATGCCGCAGATGAGTTTTTTTGTGTCAGGAATCTGGAGATGTTCCCTGACGATGTCGGGATACTCGGCCAATGCGGCCTGGGCGCAGGTCTCAAGGCCGAAGCCTCTTGCCGCGAGCATCACGTTTTGGATGAACATGCCGCAGTCGACCCACGAGCCAGTTTCCAAAATACCATCGATAAAAAAGTAGAGCGCCACCGGGGCATCGAAGCTGTGGTAGTTTTTCATCCATTGCTCCTTACGCTTTTCGATGTCGTCCCGTTGGATGTTTAGTGCCGCGTAAAGCGCCTTTCCGCAAACACGCCGACGCGTGATGTAGGGTTCCTCAATCTTTGTCGGGTAATACTCGTAATCCTGCCGGGCCGGTTCAGCGTTGGCACGGCACTGGGCGAGAGCTTCAGCGAGTTGGCGTTTGGTTTCGCCGGTGACGACCGCGACCTGCCACGGTTGTGAATTAACTCCGGACGGAGCCCATCGGGCGCATTCCAATATGCTCGTGATGGTCTCCCTGTCTACCGTATTGGGCAGGAAAGCCCGGGTGGATTTGCGGTTTCGAATTGCCTCTGTGACTTCCATTGTCTATCCCAATGCGTGACGCTCTTTCTGTTGGCAAAGCCTAACATTGTGTCGGCGCAGCCTCAATGGGTTAGCCGGCGTCAAATTTTTGGATGAAACGAATTCTGATATTTTCAACGATCCTTTTCTTCGGCTTGGCCAAGTCGCATGCATTGACCAAGCCCAACGTGTTGTTGCTCTTGGTGGATGACCTGAAGCCGGCGATGGGTTGCTACGGCGACAAACACGCGATCACACCGCACATGGACGCCTTGGCCAAGCGGGGAGTGCGGTTCGACTTGGCGTACTGCAATCAGGCAGTCTGTGCCCCGTCGCGGTTTACATTGATGCTCGGATCTCACTCGACCTCGACCGGGCTTTACGGTTTGGGCAGCCACCTGCGCCGAGTGATACCCAATGCGGTTACGATGTCTCAGTATTTTTCACGGTACGGTTACCGCGCTGAGTCGCTTGGCAAGGTGTTCCACATCGGCCACGGTAATCTCGGTGATCCACAGGCGTTTGAGGTTCCGCATTTTCACGACAAGGTGATCGAGTATCTGGTGCCCGAGAGCACGGATGGCGGCAAACTCACCCGTGAGGAGGCGTTGTTCACAAACCAAAAGCTGGGGCAAATTCGCTCCCTACCTCGAGGTGCCGCGTTCGAGGCGCCCGTTGCAAATGACGAGGATTACGCCGACGGTCGCGTGGCGAATGAAACCATTGTTCGGCTAAAGGCGGCGAAGGCGCGTCGCGCACAGGATGGCACACCGTTTTTCATCGCAGCCGGTTTTGTTCGGCCACACCTGCCATTTTCTGCGCCGAAAAAATATTGGGACATGCACGATCCGGCCAAGCTGGCACTGGCGGTCAACAAGTCGTTTCCCAAGGACGCGCCGAGAGTGGCGCTCAAGCGAGGAGGAGAAATTGCCGCCTTTAAGCCGGTGCCGCCGGGTGGACAGATCGGTGACGAGTTGGCCCGTGAGTTGATCCATGGCTATTACGCGAGCACGACTTATGTGGATGCCCAGATCGGGAAGGTCACCCGTGCATTGGATGAGTTTGGTTTGGCGGAAAATACAATCGTCGTATTGTGGGGGGATCACGGTTGGCATCTCGGTGACTTAAGCATTTGGACGAAGCACACGAATTTTGAACAGGCCAACCGCATTCCGATTGTGATCGCGGCGCCCGGGGTGGCCCGCGCCGGAGCGGCATCTCGTCAACTCGCAGAGACGGTGGACATCTTCCCGACCGTGGCTGAGTTGGCAGGATTGCCCGCGCCGAAAGTACCGCAGCCGATCGACGGAGTCAGTCTGGTGCCGGTTTTGAAAAAACCAACAGCACGAGTTCGTGACCATGCGTTTCATGCCTATCCCCGCGGGCGAAAACTGGGCAGGGCAATTCGCACGGAACGATATCGTTTGGTGGAGTGGAAAAACCACAGCGATGCAACTGTGCCGGTGGACTACGAGTTGTACGACTACGAGGCGGATCCTTGGGAGACTCAAAATCATTACGACACCAAACCCGGTGTGGCGAAAAAATTGAAAGCAATTCTCGCTAAATATCCTGCACCAAAAACCAGAAAATAAGAAATGGCATCCAGCAAGCCGGAAACATTTATTCGAAAGACGGCAACTTCGCTGCCGGAGGTGGAAGTGGGAGCGGTTTGTGACAAGGTCGCCTTTAAGGCGGGCAAAAAGAATTTTCTCTTTTTGGGGAATGATGGCAACGGGTACGATTTGAAACTCAAGTTGAAGGATTCGTTGGAGGAAGCGAACGAACTCGCTGCAGGCCAAGCGGGTGCGGTGAGCGTTGGTTCGACCGGTTGGGTGGAGTTGAACTTCCCTCAGAATAAATCATTGCCGCAACCGGTTTTGGTTCGATGGATTAAGGAGAGTTACCGGTTGTTGGTTCCCAAAAAGATTAGTTCAAAGCTGGGCACACACTGAGCTGAACGTTGCCAGTTGAGGCCGGATTGGGCACAATCCCCGCACCGTGAAACGATTCATACTGATAGCGCTTTTTTGTGCGCTTGGTTTGGCGACGGCACAGGCGGCCAAGCGGCCCAATGTGGTTTTCTTTTTGGTGGACGACATGGGGTGGCGCGATGTCGGCTGCTTCGGGAGTCCGTTTTACGACACGCCCAATATCGATCGCTTGGCAAAGCAGGGTGTGAAATTCACCAATGCGTACGCGACCTGTCATGTGTGTTCCCCGACGCGTGCCAGCATCATGACCGGCAAATATCCCGGCCGGTTGGATCTCACCGATTGGCTTTCCGGTCGCCGCGATTTCGATTTTCAAAGTCATCTCAGTGCCGAGAAACTGCAGGCACTGCCGTTGGAGGAGGTGACGTTGGCCGAGGCCCTCAAGGCGAACGGTTATCGCACCGGCATCTTAGGCAAAAGGCACCTTGGCAACGAA
>JAPPPH010000371.1 GCA_028817635.1 Verrucomicrobiales bacterium
CACCTACCGGATGATGGGGCAGGCATCGGAGGTGCTGGGATCCGACCCTCGCACCAAGGGCGTGGTGATCATGCAAATGACTTGGTCTGCCGGTGACCACATGGTCGCCCGCGAGGGCATCAAGACGGTGACCGACCTGAAGGGCAAGACGGTGGCAGTGCAGCAGGGCGGTCCACACATCGGCATGTTGGATGACATTCTCAAAACGGCCCAGTTGGATTGGAGTGACATCCGGGTGAAGTATTACGACGCCCTGACGGGGCCCGGTTCGCCGGTGGAGGCGTTTCGGAATGACTCGACTATCTCTGCCTGTTTTGCCGTGTCGCCGGACATGTTCGGTTTGTGTATCTCGCTGACTGGCAAGGGTACCGGTGCGGAAGAAACTGTGAAAGGGGCGCATGTGCTCGTGTCCACGGCGGAATTATCCCGCTCGATCGCTGACGTGTATGTCTGCCGGAAGGATTTTTACGACGCCAACCGCCCGCTGGTTCGCAAGTTCGTGGCCGGCTATCTCAAGGCGGCAGAGGAGTTGGTCGACAAGCGCTCGGCACACGATGCAGGGACGCGGGATGCGGCCTACATCGGGCTGCTCAACCAGACGGTTCAAATTTACACGGATGAGGTTCTTGCCAACGCCGATGAGGCGCATGGATTGTTACTGGATTGCACCTTTGCCGGTTACCCGGGCAACGTCAGCTTTTTTGAAAAAGAGGGGAACCTCCACGGGTTTGAGGCGTTTCATACAGCGTCGCTTGATCTGGCCACCAAACTGGGTTACGCCAAGCAAAAGATGGGACTATTTCCGTCCGGCTTGAATTACAAGCACGATGACTTTCTCCAGTACCTGGAGAAAACCGAGGCCGAGCAGGGGGAACGTTTTCGGGCAGAGGCGGTGCTGGAGGAGATTGAGGCTCTCAGTTCCGGCGGTGAACTGGATGACCGCACGATTGTGTCGTTCACCATCAATTTTAAGCCAAACCAGACCGAGTTTAGTGCGGTACAGTACGCCGCGGAGTTTAACCGTGTCATCGAGACGGCAGATAAATTTGGTAACGCTGTGGTGGCCATCCGCGGCCACGCGGATCCGACCAAGACGCTTTTGGACCTGATTAAGGCAGGTAACGCCAAGGGGACGTTGCGGCGCTCCGGAACTCGGGGAAATTACCGTTATTCACTTAATGGTCGGCCGTTGGAGTTGAGCGATACGCCACGCCTTGTGGAGGCCATTGAGGCTGGCGATTTTGATGGGGTCAACGAACATAATCCGCGTCAGACCATGCAGGCGGCGTTGAACCTGTCGCGCAAGCGCGCCGAGGCGGTGAAGAATTCCGTGATCGCCTATGCGAAGGGGAAGGGAATTGCGGTGGATCTGTCACAGATTCAGCCACAAGGCGTGGGTATCGCCGAGCCGTTCATCGCAAAACCAAGTTCCGCCGCCGAGGCGGAGCAAAACATGAGGGTCGAATTTCGCCTGGTTCGAGTGTCAGCAGAGGTGACACATGAATCTGATTTTGATTTTTAAGTTACCGAGGGAGATGTAGAGGCATGATCGAAAAAAACATGACAGGCAGGGTTTGGTTGGGCTTGGTGGCGCTTGGCCTCTGGCTGACGCCGCTTGGCCAAGCGGAGGTGCACGTGACCGACAACGTGGTGGTGGTGGTCGATGCCTCCGGCTCGATGGGCACACCAATGAGGGGAACGAACCGTGATCGGATGTCTGTGGCCAGAGACGCGCTGAAGCAGGTGTTGGGGCAGATACCCGGCACGACTCACATCGGAGTGCTGGTGTTCCCGAATGGCAACTGGGTGTACCCGCTTGGCCCACGGAACGATACGCAATTGGAAGGAGCGATCGACAGCATCAGGGCGGGTGGCGGCACGCCGCTCGGCGCGTATATGAAAACCGGTGCGGACGCTCTGTTGGAAGCCCGGAAAAGACAACTTGGGTACGGAACCTATCGCCTTCTGGTCGTCACGGACGGGGAGGCGAATGACGCGAATCTGGTTGAGGGCTACACACCGGACATCATCTCGCGCGGCATCACCATCGACGCGATCGGGGTGGAGATGGAGTCGCGGCATACGTTGGCGACCAAAGTGCATTCCTACCGGAGCGCGGATGATCCTGAGTCGTTGCGGCAGGCCATCAACGAGGTGTTTGCCGAGGTGTCATCCTCGGATACCGGCACGGCCGGGGAGGATGCGTTTGAAATGATCGCCGACCTGCCGAGTGATACGGCGTCTGCGATGCTCAAGACGCTGTCCACCACCGGCAATGAACCGATCCGTCAACATGCTGAGATGCGCCGCGCTGACCCATCGCCGCAACGGGGCAATTCCTCGCCGTCAACACCCCAGAATCGATCAGGACAGAACCAAGACAAAGAGCCGGATGCCCTAGACTGGATCGCTGGTCTATTGCTCATGTGCGGCTGTCCGTTACTGATCGTGATTGGAATTTACGCTGTCGTGAAAGCTTCCAAGAATAAGGGTTAATGTCAGAAGACAAGGGAAGTTCCAAAGGGTGCATCGTCGCCGTGGTTTGGCTGGTGATCCTGGTCATCGCGGCGGTGGCGTATCGTATCCTCGTCACTGATCCCAACGAGGAACAGCTTCATAGCGACACGGGGTCGGACAGTCGCTATACCCATGAGGTAAAGATTCAGGCTGACCTGTTCAGCGGCTACGCGGTGTTGCGCTCCGAGGAGATGAAAAAAAATCTTCGTCTCGACCAGATTCGGCTGACGATGGTGGAGGACGAGGCCGATTACGATGCGCGACTGAGAGCGCTGGAGGATGGCGATGTGGAGATGGCGGTATTCACAATCGACTCGCTGATCATGGCCGGGGCCAAGCTGGGGCGCTTTCCGGCTTCGATCGTCATGGTTATTGACGAGACCAAGGGGGCGGACGCCGTGCTGGCGTATGAAGAAGGCGTCAAGACGGTGCAGGATTTGAACTCGTCAGATGCGGGATTCATCCTCACACCCAGCTCGCCCAGCGAGTTTCTGGCGCGGGTGGTGAAGTCGCACTTCAATCTGCCGGATCTGGGCAGAGACTGGATCATCGAGGCGAACGGATCCGAGGCGGTGCTGAAACACATGAAAAACGCCGCACGCTCGGATAAACGGGCCTACGTCATGTGGGAGCCGCATGTCTCTCAGGCCAAGGCGCTCCCCGGCGTAAAGGTGTTGCTGGACAGTTCGAGGATCAAGGGCTTGATCGTTGATGTGCTGGTGGCCAGGCGTGAATATCTGCGGGATCATCCCGACAAGGTTCGTGCCGTGATTGAGGCCTATTCGCGTGCTGCGTACCATTATCAAAACGATGCCAACGGATTCGCCGGTTTGGTGCGCTCGGATGATCCGAGCCTCTCCGGGGATGAGGCGAAGGCCGTCGTCGACGGGATTCAGTGGAAAAACACACTCGAGAATTACGCTCACTTCGGGCTCGTGGGCGGCGCAGCGGCTGGAGACCTTCTGACAATGGAGGACATGATCAACAACATCACAGACATCCTCCTTAAAACACAGGCGCTGGACAAAGACCCGTTGAGTGGACAGTACACGTCGCTTTATTTTGACCGGGTTTTGTCGGAAATGCAGACGGATAATTTTCATCCGGCCAACGCTCTTGCCATCGACGGGCTGGGGCAGGGTACAGGCGACCTGCAAGGTGTTCGCACCAATGCCCATCTCCGAAAGCTTAGCGAGAGTCAGTGGAGCAGCCTGCGCGCGGTGGGCGATCTCGACGTTCAGTCGATTGGCTTTCGGCGGGGTTCTTCCGCAATCTCACTCTCCAGTGAACACGAGTTGCGTCGGCTCAAGAAAATGCTGGATAATTTCCCGAGTTTTTATCTTCGAATCGTTGGCCAGGCGCGTGCGGTGGGGGATCCCGAGGCCAACAAACGCTTGGCCGAGTCGCGCGCCCAATCGGTTGGCGAATTTCTCATCAAAGAGGGAGTGCCGACCGAGCGCATGCGTACCGAGGCGGCTTCTGCCGGATCGACTGCCGGGACCGCCCAGTCCGTTCGATTCGAGGTGGGGCAGGTGCCATTCTAAAGTCCAAGCCAAGCGCTTGGCCAAGCGCAGCGTTGACGCCTTTGTCGTTTAGTATGAATCTTTTCCGCCACAACGACGAAAACGTGGATGAAAAGAGCATAACCAAGCGCGTGACGCGGGATATCCTCGGGAGCCCGCTCGTGATCTTTCCATTCATGGTTGGGTCCGCCGCGTTCGCCTCGTTGTTTGCGCTTGGCTTGAAAGGGTCGGCCGCAGTGGGGGCTGCGCTCGTCGGGTTGGGCGGGATGCTCGGCTCGGCCGGGATGTTTCTTACCAAACTGATCCTCGGCAAGGAGGATCGGGTGAAGAAAATTGTTGAAGCCAAGCGTTCCAAGGAGAAAAAGGCCAAGCGCAAAAAGCTCGACCACTTTCATCATCGGTTGACGATGGACGGCGATACACGCACCGAGGATGCCATGCAGGATTTGCGGTCGCTACGGGACGCCTTCCGCAAGTTGAACGTCATCGCGCCCAATCTCAATCAGGCGATGATCGATGAAATACGGGAACGGGCCGAGGAACTGTTTGAGCAATGTGTCAGTTCGCTGGAGAAGACACTTCAACTCTGGAAAACCGCGGACAGCCTCGCGTCTGAAATCGCGAAGAAACCGATCCTCGAACAGAGGGAAAAGCTGGTCAACGAAGTAGTCGGCACGGTGGAGCACATGAGCCAGACACTGGCGGCAGTGCAGGGCATCACCAGCAAACCAGAGGGTGACGTTCGGTTGCAGCAATTGCGCGGCGAACTGGATCAGAGCCTCGAGGTGGCGAAAAAGGTTGAACAGCGCGTTGATTCAATGTTAACTGGCGGCTCTCTGCAAAATTTAACTCAGATCAATAAGTCATAATATGTTTGGTGCAATAGGCAGGTGGTTCAAGGCGGTTTGGTACAAACTGACCGGGCAAATTGATGAGGCACGGCGTGGGCTCGACTCCGATCCGCATGTGATGAGGGCCAAGTTTGATGAGATCATTAAAGGCAAGGTCAGCCAGATCCACACCTACAAGCAGGCCGTAGCCAAACTGATCGCCCAGCAGGAGAAAAAATTGGCCAAGGTCAAGGGGTTGACCGAGGAAGTGCAAAAACTGGAAAACCTCAAGGCTGGTGCACTGGCCATGGCCAAGCAGACCGTAGCCAAGCTGCAGGCCGAGGGCCAATCCAAGGAAGAGATTCACGCCAATGAGGAGTACAAAAAGTGCCTCACTGCGTACAACGATTTCTCCGCGACGCTCGCCGAAAAACAGGATCACATTAAAGACCTTGAAGGCGATGTGGCCGAGTACGATGACAGCATCGCCAACCACAAGGTGAACCTGCAGCAGTTGCAGCGCGATATTGAGAAACTCAAAAGCGAGGCCGCCGACGCCGTGGCCGACGTGATCACTGCCAAGGAGGAACGCGATCTGGCCGACATGATCACCGGCATCTCCAAGGATGGCATGGCCAAGGAATTGCAAAATATGCGCGAACTCCGGCAGGAAATGCGCGCCGAGGCCCGCATCTCGAAGGAAATGGCCGGCACCGACAGCAAGGCGCAGGAGGCACAGTTTCTGGAATTCGCACGGAGCCACACTGCCAACGACGAGTTCGACTCATTGCTGGGTCTGGCCGAAGGTGCTGAGACTGCCCCGAGTGAACCCAAGCAGAAGGAATCTGCCAGCACAGACAGCATTCTGCCGGAATAACAGAATTCAAAAGACCTCCGGAGCGGAGGTCTTTTTTGCGTCGAGATTTTTTATAAGGTGAAATATGAAAAATAGAATTCATAAGCTTAGTTGGGCGGTGGCGGCGTGCTGCTCCGTGTTACTCATGACTAGCGGCTGTGGCGGCGGAGAAGACAAAGGGCCGAAGGCCATCGTGGTCTGGAATCCGTTTGTGATTTCAACACTTGCCTCCCGTGAAGACGTCCGTGTGTTATTTGACTCGACGAAGATTCCGAATGAGATCGTCGACTCGGTTGTAGTCGCCAAGTCGAGTCTGGAAAAGCCGGGCGGGGAGGCTTTTGCCTGTGCCGTCATTGAGACGTTTTATGAGGTGAACAAAGCCATGGCTGATCCGGCCAAGCGCGATGACACCCTAAAGGCCATCGGCCAAAAATTCGCGGCCGTGAGTTTGGAGGACATGGAAAAAGTGGTAAAGCAGACCAAGTTTTACGGCACACCGGATGAGGGGATTGCCGTGTTAACAGGAGCCGAATTGCCCAAGACGATGGAGACGGTTGTTGGGTTTTGTGAGTCGCACGGGATAGTGGATCAGAAGCCGTCGTTGGGTTTTGGCGATGCGGGGAAAGCGCCGGATGCTGCGTTACGATTCGATGCCAGTTACATTGAAAAGGTTAAAAAAGGGGAAACGGGCACACCCGCTCCCGCTCCTCCGACTTTTTCACTGGCGTGGAGTGAGTATCCTTCATGGAGCGTTTTTGGCGTTGCCGATTCGACCGGTATCATCAACGGAAAAAAAGGCGAACTTGGCCCGATCGAAAAAAAATGGGGAGTGGATATCGAATTAAAGGAGGCGGAGTACGATCCCTGTCTGGCCATGTACGGGGCCGGCCAGTGTGATGCTGTTTGCATTACCAACATGGATATTCTTCAACCATCACTTGGGCGTCCGGGTGTTATGGTCCTGCCGACCTCGACCAGTTTTGGAGCGGACGCCTGTATTGTCACCTCCGACATCAAGACGGTTGAAGATCTAAAAGGGGTGAAGGTTTACGGCCTCGAAAAATCTGTTTCCGAGTATTGCTTCGTTCGTAATTTGGAACTGCTTAAGCAAGCGGAGAAGGACTTTTCGTTTTCCAACATGGACCCGGCTGCTGCTGCGCTGGCCATGCAACAAAAAGCTGCCGTTTCGGATTAATTACTCCATTCATTTCGTGGCGTTTACAGCATGATCCGTCGACCCATTTCGAAGTTGAAATCGGTCGCCTACGCGGTCATGTCCGTTACCCTGTTGTTGGCTGCGTACACATACGTTTCCTACAAGATGCATCTGCCCGTGGAGCAGGGCGGAAACCCGAAGGACAAGACGATCCCGACCTGGAGCCAACTTGCTGAGGGGGTTGTCAAGTTCACGCGACCGAATCGTGTGTTCCTGAGTGCCACAATCACGGTGGTTCCAAACCCGGAGTACAAAGGCGAGAAGGAACAGACCCAAAGTCGAATTGAGGGAGTTACATTTCCGCTTGGCACCAGTATGGATGCCATAAAGTCCGGTGCGCAGGAGGGGTATCCGGAGTACATCGTGACCGGTGTCGAGGATGTGTTTGAGGACTGGGCGGATGTCTGGATTTTGGAGGACTCTTATGCGACGACCATCCGGTTGTTCAATGGATTGGCGCTGGGTGTGTTGCTTGGTTTTCTGACAGGAATCCTCATGGGTTGTATCCCGTCAATTGAGGCATTTTTGCAACCACCGTTATCCCTTCTCGCCAAGGTGCCGCCCACAGCTGCGCTTGCCGTGTATATGGTGTTTTTTGGGACGGGAATGGAGATGTATGTGGCGATGATTTCACTGGGTATTCTCCCGCCGATCGCCGTCTCGATTTACCTTTCCATCAAGGACATTCCATCGGAGATGTTGGATAAGGCATACACGCTTGGGGCATCCAGTTTTGAGGTGGCGGTGGAGGTGGTTTTCAAACAGGTATTGCCCAAGTTCATCGATACGGTGCGCCTGTGTATCGGCCCGGCGATCGTGTTCCTGATCGCGGCGGAGATGCTCGTTGCCGACGTTGGATTCGGCTACCGGATTCGTCTCCAGTTCAAGATGACCAACATGAACGTGGTTTACCCGTACCTTGCGATTTTGGCCGGGTTTGGGTTTCTGCTGGATTACGGGTTACGGGCGCTTCAGGCCAAGGTTTGTCCCTGGTACCAGAATGGAGCCAAATGACGGACGCGGAACAAAACGGGTTCGGGCTGCAGTGCCAGGAGGTAAGCCATTGGTTTGGTGAAACCAAGGTGTTGTACGATCTTAACCTAAGGGTCAATGCCGGGCAGTTTGTGTCATTGATCGGGCCAAGCGGCTGTGCAAATCGACCCTGCTGCGGGCGATCCTCGGCACGCATCCGCCCAACGAGGGGCAGATTTTGAC
>JAPPPH010000479.1 GCA_028817635.1 Verrucomicrobiales bacterium
AGGATGACAAAAAACTCCCCCTTCGGAACGGTCAGGCTGATGTTGTCCACCGCCGTCAACTCGCCAAAGCACTTGGTTAACCCCTCAATCTCAATCATGGTTCTTTTGGTTTTCGAAGTGGGATGCTCTCGTTATCCATCACCAACTGCCCCGGGAACTGTACCTGCAGAATCTCCCCCACCCGGCTCACGCGGACGGTGATCTGCCGCTCACCCGGCAACTTGAATTCCAGCCGATAAATCCGCACGCGCGTGCTGCCTAGACGCATGGCGTCGTTGTAAGCATCCCACTCGAGGCCAAGCGACAACGGGGCAATCTCGCTGCTGGGTTGCGCTTGGCCAAGCGACGGGAGCATCGGCTTGATTAACGGGCCAAGCGCGGGGCCGGCAAATTGATCCACCAACTTGGCTGGATCGCTCATCTCCTCAAACGCCGTCGTGCGTTCCCATTGGCCAAGCGCGCCCTCGTATTTCACGGTAAGAAGTTGGTTGGTGTGGATCGAGTGAAACTCCAAGAAGGTGGTTGGTTTTGATCGAGTGAAACTCCCAAACGTTTTTGGACGACTCCAGTGTGGCCCGCAGGTTTTGCCAGTTTAAGTCAGAGTCCAATCCGGTACGCAGGGTGAACCGCACCTTGCTTTGAAGTGGCTCCACATCCACCCGGCCATCGACGGCGAGCGTGTAGCCGTCGATCGATTCCACACGACCGATCGGTTGGTTGGTGCCGCGAAAATAAATTTCATCCGGGATGATCTCCCAGCGGATGAAGCCAAGCGACTTGCCATTTTGAAAAACCTGAAGGCTGGAGGCATCGGGCGCATTGAAAATCTTGTCGATGACCACCTCACGGGAAACGCGGCTGCCGTGGCTGGCGTCCCCGTACTCAGCACGCCAGAGCAGGACGTTCATGGTCGTCCAGAACAGGAGCAGTACCGGAAAGACCAGCCGACGCACGGGAAAATGGGATCAGTTGCGCTTGGTGGGAATGTAGACGGTCACGCCCGGCTTGAGATCGCGCGAGTTACGCATCAACCGGGGGTTGGCTGCCTTCAACTGCGCGAACGGGATGCCGTACCGGCGTGCCACCGCATACAGGCTCTCGCCCTGCCGGAGTTTGTGGGTGCGACCGCTGTTTCCTGAGGGCGTTGCGGAAGGATAGCTTGGCCGCGTCGGGGTTCCGGCCGTGGGAGGGCGCGACCCCACACCCGGCACCTGCAACGGTGTCCCCGGCAGGGGCGGTTCCGGTTTAACCATGGCGACATTGGGTGACTCACTCCCGACCTGATTCAAGCGGCCCCGCATCATTTCCACCTGCCCCTTGAGGCTGCTGTTTTCCGCGTTGGCCTTGGCCAACTGCGTGCGCAGAGAATGAATCGCGTTGATCTCGGAAGGCGTCGCAATGTCCTTGGCGATCTCCTTTTTGCAAACCTTCACAAAGCCGGTGATGTTGTCGGCGTGTTTGGAATCCGGTTGAAGGGCGAGGTGGCGATTGAAATGATAACAGGCAGCCACGTAGTCCGTCTTTTCACCACTGCTCGGGGAGTAAAAAATAAGAGCCAACTCGAAGTGGGCGGCGGCGTTTGCGGAGTTGTTCGCAATGGCCTGCTCGAAGGAGAGGATGGCCGCCGCAAGATCCTTGCGGGCGAGACGCCCCTTACCGCGGACAAAATCAGGATCGTCCTCATGGCTGACACTGCCTCCACTCGCGGGGTCGCAACCCGTCGCAAGCACGACCAGTGAGGCAACCGCCAACACCTGTCCCAAGCCGAACCAGAACTTCATCGCCCGAACTGTAACGCTTTTTCTTCGGGCTCGATGCCACTACACTCCCGTCGTGCCTCGCGCAGACAAGAGGGAAACTCTGGAACGACAACCGAGAATGGACTTGGGATGGATCGGCATCCTGATGATCGCCTTCTCCGTCCTCTATCTTCTCTCGCTGCTAAGCTACGATCCTGTCGATCCCCCTCTCAACTCCGGAGACACCGCAAACGGATACCAAAACATGATCGGACCGGTGGGTGCCTACCTGTCGTACATCTCATTTCTCGGTATCGGGTTTGCAGCCTATATGATGCCGCTTTTGCTGCTGATGTTCGGGCTCGCATTTCTCCACCCGTTTTTCGCGTATCTCAGGAATTCATGGAAGGAACCGGTTGCCGCACTCATCTACACATTGGCACTGATGGGGTTGCTGCAAGAGCTGGATACCAATTTCGGACTCGATTTTTGGGCAAAGGGCTTTCAACTCGGAGGCGTCATCGCTGAGGGCCTCATCTACCCGGTTTTCCACACGTTTGGCACTGCCGGCGCCATCATCATCTACTCCGCCTTTCTGCTGGCCAGTCTGTATTATCTCACCAACATCCAACCCCTTGAGATCTGGGCACGACTCGTTGATCTGTGGGAAGACTGGCGGGATCGCCGAGCCAACGCATCCTTCGCCGCCGGCGCCACAAGCGCTCCCTCTGAGAAAAATCTCAAGCGAAAAGCCAAGCGCCTCGACAAGGCGCTCGACAAACAAAAGAAGGCTATAGAAAAGGAAATTGAGAAAACGGCCGAGGAACTGGAAACCGCACAAGGCCTCGGGGCTGACCTCAAACCGGTGCCCGAACCCACCATCCGCGACCTCAGCGTGGCCGAACCCAAGCCAGCCGAACCGGAATCACCGAAAGATCCCGGCGAAGTGGAAATGGGCGAAGTGATCTCCGCCGAGGAAGTCAAGGCTTCGTCGGATCCCGAGGAAGGCGAAGCCAAGGAGTCCGAGGATGAAAGGAAGGATTCCGCTGCCGAGGCAGCAGACCGCCCCACGGAACACGAGGCAGCCAGCACCGCCGAGGTG
Organism: Verrucomicrobiales bacterium; assembly: GCA_028817635.1. GTDB lineage: Bacteria > Verrucomicrobiota > Verrucomicrobiia > Limisphaerales > UBA1096 > UBA1096. Next base: position 2,842 of record JAPPPH010000479.1, read on the forward strand.
CTTGGCCAAGCGGAGGACTCATCATCAGACTCCGAGACCAAGGGCAATGAGGACTCCGACCAAGAGCCAGCCCCCAAGCCCAAGCCGGCCAAGCGCTTGGCCAAGCCGAAAGGGCCGATGGCTGTTGCCAAGACGCCTAACGTCAAAGGCTACAAACTGCCCAAGTCACAACTGCTCGACGAACCGGAAGGCCCCTCCGCGCCGGCCGAGCCACGCGAACAACTCCTTGCCAATGCCAGATTGCTCAAGGAAACCCTGCAACAATTTCGAATCGAAGTCACCGAGGGCGACATCACAAAGGGGCCGACCATCACCCGCTACGAACTGCACCCCGCCCCGGGCGTGAAGCTCGAGCGCATCACCGGCTTGGCCAACAACATTGCCGCAGCCATCAAGGCCGAGCGAATTAACATCCTCGCACCGGTACCCGGTCGCAGCTCCGTTGGCATCGAGGTGCCCAACCGCATCAAGACCAAGGTGCTGTTTCGCGACATCGTCGAGTCGCCGGAATGGAAAAAAAGTAAGGCCAAGATACCGCTCGCGCTGGGCAAGGACGTTTACGGCAAGCCGATCGTCGCCGACCTCGCCGAGATGCCGCACATGCTAATCGCCGGCGCCACCGGTTCCGGCAAGTCGGTCTGCATCAACTCCATCGTCGCGTCGCTGTTGTTCCGCTTTTCGCCGGAGGAACTGCGCTTTGTCATGATCGACCCCAAGGTGGTCGAGCTGCAGATTTACAACGGCCTACCCCACCTCGCCGCTCCGGTGGTGCACGACCCCAAGAAGGTCATCCTCGCGCTCAAGTGGGTCGTCAACGAGATGGAGAAGCGGTACCAGATTTTTGCCAAAGTCGGCGCCCGCAACATCAGCGGCTTCAACTCGCGCCCCAAGAAAAAACCGGTCAAGCAGGACCAGGCCGAACTGCCGCTCGACGAATCCGGCGAAGGTTTTGCCGTTGAGATGGATGAGGAAGTCAGCGTCCCGCGCGAGGACGACATCGAGATTCCGGACAAATTGAGTTACATCGTCGTGATCATCGACGAGTTGGCCGACCTCATGTTGATGGCCAAGAACGAGGTCGAGGGCTGCATTGCGCGCATCACGCAGATGGCCCGGGCGGCCGGCATCCACTGCATCGTGGCCACCCAGCGCCCGAGCGTCGACGTCATCACCGGCGTCATCAAGGCCAATATCCCGGCACGTATTGCCTTTCAGGTCGCCGCCAAGGTCGACTCCCGTACCATTCTCGATGCAATGGGGGCGGACAAACTGCTCGGGAAAGGCGACATGCTTTTCCTCCCGCCCGGCACGGCCAACCTCCGCCGGGCACAGGGCTGCCTTGTCACCGACGATGAAATCAATCGCATCGTCGAGATCGTCAACCAGCAGGCCAAGCCGTGTTACGACACGGAGATGGAACGTCAACTCGAAGGCCCAAGCACCAACGGAGCCAACGGCGGCAGTGGTATCGACGAAGATGAGGAGATCATCCAAAAGTGCATCGATGTCATTCGTGTTGAGGAGAAGGCCAGCGTTTCCCTCATGCAACGCCGCCTGCGGCTGGGTTACACCCGGGCCGCGCGCATCATGGACGAACTCGAGGACCGTGGACTCGTCGGCCCCAGCCGCGGTGCCGAACCGCGCGAGATTCTTTTCGACCTCGACTGATCCCGGTCACTTCCCATACCAGTCGCGCAAGCGCACCTCAGACGCATCTCCGACCAGTTTTTTGAACTTGGCCGTGTCGCTGCCCCGGTAGTGGTACGGGTAAACCGTCTTCGGCTTGAACTCCCGCACCGCATCCGCCGCCTGTTCCGGGGTCATCGTGTACGGCAGGTTCATGCAGACAAACGCCACGTCGATTTTCTCGAGTGCGCGCATCTCAGGAATGTCCTCCGTGTCCCCGCTCACGTAGACCCGCTTGCCGCCGAACGTCATCACGTAGCCGTTGCCGCGCCCCTTGTTGTGAAAACGCATCATTCTCGACAGACTTGCCATTGGCTAGGGTGGTGATGCTCTTTTTCAACCCAGCCGGAGCCAGAGCCGCCACCGCCTCCGGCGCGATGACCACCGTCTTTTCCTTTACTACAGCCGTGAGGGTGTCCTTGTTGAAATGGTCGCCGTGAATGTCGGTCACCAGCACCACGTCCGGTGTGCCGAATTTTTTGAATGGTGCCGCCCCGCCAACTGGATCGACGAACACGGTTTTGCCGTCCCACTGAAACACCACCGTGCCATGCTTGACCGGGTGCACCGTCAGGTCGCCATTGGCGGTTTTGATTTTATCTGCGGCCTGACCGGAAATTACACTGAGCAAACACAGCCCAAGTGTCCATTGAAGCATTCGGTTCGTTGTCATTAGAAGGGCGCAAGCTACCGCTTGGCCAAGCGCGCTGCAACGGCAATCCCCTACTCCTCCCGCTTTGCCAAGCGGCTGCGCTGCCAAAGGAAGATCGCCAGCGCAATCCCCACCGGCAGCAAAAACAGGCTCAACTGTTGCCCCGGCTTAATCCAGCCCAGCCAAAGTTGCTCCGGTTGGTAGTCGCCACGGAAAAACTCGACAATGAAACGGTTTACCGAATAAGCCATCAGGTAAACGGCGAACACCTGGCCGTCGAATCGCTTCCTGCGGTAAAGCCAGGCCCATGCACAGAATGGGCCGGATCGCCCGTCGCTTGGCCAAGCGCATTGAAGGCAGGACTATTCGCCGGGAACTGGATCGCCCACGGCAGGTCACAGGTCGCCCCAAAACAACAGCCATACATGAGGCAACCCAAGCGACCAAGCGCATGGCCAAGCGGCACACTCGGGGCGAAGGCATCGGCGATTTTCCACAACGGCTGACTCCCATGAATCCGTGTGTACAGGATCACAGCCAATGCTGCCCCGATGAAGCCGCCGTAAAAAACCAGCCCTCCACTACGAAAATCGATCCAGTCTGAAAACGGTTTATCGGAGAATTCACCCCAATTGGTCATCACATAAAGAACCCGGGAACCAACGAGAGCGGCGATGATGATCCAAATACCGAGATCGGAGACCACCTTGCCATCGATACCACTCAGGGCGGCGCGCTTGCTGGCTGTCCAGAGTCCGGCCAGAAAACCGCCTGCCACGAGAATACCGTACCAATAAATCGCGAAGCCGCCGATCTTGAAGGAGATGGGATCCATGCCGGCGCCTAACGAAGCGAGTTGGTCACAACGGTCTGCCCACCGGCGGCGGGATCACCCATGCCGGGCGGCAATGGCGGTGTCGTCACAAGCGTTCGCCACTGTTTGCGTTCGGCATCCCCCATCTCATTCCACCGTTGTGAATTTCGGAAAAAGGCAGTGCGCTCCTCCTGCGACATGTCAGCAAGCCGATCGAATGACTTGATGACCAAGTCACGCTGTGCCGGAGACATCGCCTTGAATCGTTCAAGACTGGTCTCCATCTTGGCACGTTCACGGCGCGGCAAATGACTCAGTGCCTTCTCCTGTTCCGCAGGTCGAAGGGTAAAAAAACGGTGAAATTGCCGCGACATTTTACGGCGGTCCGTCTTCGGCTTGCTCCGCCAATCAGCGATGCGATTCTCGACACCTTCACGCAATTTTGGAGGCATTTTGCCGATATGATTGGTCATGGCAATGCGCGACTCACGACCGCGGCCAAAGCTGGACATGTAGCGAAAAAACGACTCGTTCTTCAGCAAATCCTTTCGAGTCTCGTCCTCCAGTTTATCCCATCCTGCCAGACGCCGATTGATGTCTTCACGAAATCTCTCAGGGACGGATGCCAATCGTTGTGTACGCTTGGCCGCATCGATTTTCATAAGCGGCACCAAGTGCCAACGGAAATCCAACGCGTCCAGTTTGCGGTTTCGCTCGGCCTCGGGCATCGCGGCGTACTCGCTGACCTTTGCCCGCACCACCGCTCGATGCCGGTCTGAAGAGACTTTCAATTCCTGAATCGCCGAATCACGTTCGGCCTCCGGCAGTGCAACGATGGCCTTGAATTTAGCAAACGGCGATTCTGAACCCAGCGCGCTCCCCACTAAACCCAAAACCAAGGCCGGGAGAATCAGGCGAAGCGCTTGGGTTCGGAGTAACATGGCTTACTTGAGTGCGGCCCAAAGTTCCTCGTCGATCGGTTCTGATTGGTCGATGGCATCAATGGCATCGAAATCGGTCAGCAACCCGGGAGCCATCTCCGCGATCGTGGCCACGGTTTGAAGGCTCTCCGCCATTTCCGCCCGATCCTGATCAATGTGGTTTTGGTAGCCAAAAACTCCGACAAGCAGAGCCACAGCCGCAGCAGAAGCCAGTTGAATTGAGCGATACTGCGGCGCAAACAACCGCTGCCATAGCGACAAGCCATGCGCTTGGCCAAGCGCCGGAGCCGGTTGATCCTGCCGCTGCGCCTCTTCCAGCACGCGGGCAGTGAAGTTGCTCGGCACGGCCACATCCGGCAGATTGGCCAGAACTTGGTCAACTGCCTCGAACTCAGCGAGTTCCGCTTGGTTTTGAGCCAAGAATCCGTCGAGTTGGGACAACTCCTCAGCCGTCAAATCCCGATCGCGAGCGGCCCGCATCAGCAGGCTGTATTGCGGGTCAATCGATTGGTTGCTGTCGGGTTGGTTCATTGTCGCCTTATCTTAAAAACCGAGGTTACAAAAAAGTTTTGCACAAAGGTCATTTTTTCTGCCAATCACCTGATTTGAGATACGGTTTGAGTCGCGTCTTCAGAACAGCGCGCCCACGAAAAATAATCGATTTCACTGCCGTCAGCGAAATTCCGCCCAAAACCTCCGCGATCTCCTCATAACTCACCCCGCCCTCGCGGCACAGTAGAAGCGCCGTCCGCTGTTTTTCCGGCAAATCACGGATCGCCTCCTCCACCCTCGCGTGAAGTTCATCATTCAACGCCGCTTCTGCCGGGATCGGGCTGGTGAAATCCTCAACCACATGACGTGGCTGCGAATCGTTGTCGGGATGGGTTTCGTCGAGGGAATCGGCAGGATGCCGGGTGCGCCGCCGGATTTCATTGAGGCCCAGATTACGGGCGATGGTGAACAGCCATGTGGTGAACTTGCTGTTTGGCTCGTAGCGTTCTCGCGTTTTCCAGACCTGAACAAAGACATTTTGCGCAATGTCCTCCGCCTCGTCGAGGTCATGGATAAGCCGGTAAACGAGGTTCATCACCGGCTGTTTGAATTTTTCCACCAACGCCTCGTAGGCCGACAAGTCCCCCTCCTTCACCCGCAGCATCAGGGCAATGTCCGGATCGTTCTTATCAGCCATCTCGA